>CAZBDM010000023.1:14554-18199 GCA_964490675.1 uncultured Oligoflexales bacterium | reverse complement strand
GAGGATTTCACGACGACGAAGCAACACATCAACCGTCTAGAAATTCGGATCCGGGCTCTAGAGAGCCCTCAGCAAGAGGGCTCGAGTCAACCTTGCCATCTCTTAATCGAGCGTGCAAACGACCTCATCTCTGCGTTGTCTTCGTCGATGACTGCTTGCTGTACCATATATATTATCTGCGTCGCAATCACCTCGACGGCTTGATCTAAGGCATTTTGCTCACTCTCCCTTTGTCTTTGCCTGCAGCGTATTTAATACGAAGCCCCTAGAAAATTATGTTTTTTTGTCGCAGTTACTGGTTTGTTCTTTTGCAAGAAAATTGGGTCAATAAGGAGGCCGATTCGAAGTGACAACGCCGCCATTAGGTGTCGTTCACAATCGATTAATCAACTTTAGTGATCCTGGCTGCTTCATCTTTTAATAGTCGACTTTGCTTGTAAGCCTGCAGAACCGAATTGAAGTTTTCCTCTGCGACGGAGGGAGGGCTCCAAGGGTACGAATCCTGTCTCATTCTCTTCAAACCACAGTGGTTTTGGAATTGTTCCAAAGATGGAGGGCGGCTGCTGTTATAAGTATATGACAAAAATCCTATTTGTCTGCGGTCATTTGAGGGATCGCTAATGACGACCATATACTCTTCAAAAGAGCGCCCTCGAAAAAATTGATCCTTTGCGATCACTTGAAAGACAATTTTTGCGCTTGTTTGCAGTGCAAAAGACGTGACCATTAAATGACATCGTACCTTTTGAGACAGATCTAAGCCTAGTTGGCGAAGTAAATTCTCATTACTGCTCATAAAGACTTGCTCTCCAGGGTTAATGACGGGCCAGTAGGTTCTAGGGGAGTAGAAAGCATTAGCTGGAGGTTCTGCATCGACTCTCAGGGTAAAAAGTAGTTTTTCAACCGGCTCACCGAAGACTTTTTTATCTGCTGTAAAAGTCTTACGATCCGGTCGATCTGACACCTGCGAGTCTTGTAACTCGTAAGAAGGTGAAGATGATTTACACGAGGTGAGAAATAGAAAAACGGTCCAAAGAAAAATGCTCTTTATTCTCACGATAGATCCTTTCGCGCATTCCATTTGATGTCGTATCGCTGCTCGATTGATTCTTTACTGTCTATATTCAACCGGCTTCTTGTTATCGTCAAGACAAACGTCAATTTCAAATGTGATGCGCCAATCGCTACGATTGCTATGTAATTTTTTAATCTGGTAATAATCTCGATAACGTGCATAAGAAGTGTAAGCGTAGGGGACGATATTATCGACGACCGAGCTTGGGGTGCAACCATTCTGGGCGGTATGACATTTTGTAACACCCCTATAGGTGTACCAAATGCAGTCTTTGACCGGATAGTGATCACCATAATAGCCGTTTAAATCGCTCGTTGAGTCTTGTGAGTTTTGCCCGCAGGCGAAAAGGCTTAAGAAAAATGTCAATTTTATCAATGATTTCATATTCAACTCCTCATTCAGTAGACAGTCTGTCATCAGCAGCAGGTTTGTAATAACAATTGTTAGTTCTGATTAAAAAAGTTGCAGATTGGCGGGCTTTTTTTATAAGTGCCTGAAATTGTTTTTTTATAAGGATCGGGAGAGCGTGGGGGGCTTGCTAGAGCACTAGGCCTCCCTGCATTTTTGGGGTCTTAAACCTGCTCCGTTCATGGTATCGAATGATAGCGATTTATACGCCTAAAACTATCGTCTTTCAGTCGAGAAAGAGGCTTTATGGCCTTTACAAAGAAAGTTATCCTTTCACTAGTAGTGGTAGCGATACCAGTCGCTGTTAGTCTTGCTGCGGGCATTGGCCAACAACCTTCTGGCTATCGATTTAGTCCTCAAGACTGCCTCGATCATATCTTAAATGAAAGAACCTCTGTTGTAGAGAATATCGTCGCCGGCCCTCTCACCCGGTCACAAGTGCTCCATCAAGATTGGCAGGGCCAAGAAAGCTTGGGAAAAGCGGAGGAAAGGGTTTACTTTCGGGTTATAAAGAGAACAACTTTCAAGTCTGGAAATCTCACCGTTATAAGACGTGAGCCCCAAACAGTCAGGTATGAATGGCTTAAGAGAAAAGGTTTTGACCTTTCTGACCCTGGGGTTCTCGTTTCGAGTGGCAGACAAAGGCATATTGAGATCGTCAATCGCCTTATTCATATTGCGACAGGTGTTATGGAAGAAAGAAGAGGCTGGGATGTTTCGACCTTACGTGAAAAAGGTCCCGACTACATCGATATTACAACTTACAATGAATTTGTCGAAGGCGGTAAAACAGTCGGTACACACCGTGAGATCAAAACACCTTACGGCTATGTTGAGGAAACGAATAACAGAAAACTGACCGCTATCGGTCCATTATTTTTTCAGGAGAATTTTTCTAGTTTAGAGTGGCAAGACTATATGGATTTTATCGATTTTCTTCGGCATCACTTACATATCGGCAAAGTACATAATAATTTTACAAACACGGGTATGGTGATTGGCTACTTTCAAATCGATAATCGTTATCATGATCCTTGGGTGCCGAACCTAGCGAGAAGACATGTTCGGGTAGGCCGTATGATGATGGAAGACATTCACCATAAAATTATTGCTGAGCACTATCCGCGAGGGCTTTTGCTGCGACCGGCTATTAGTGTTTACGAAAGAATGGGTGTTGCTGTTAAGACGGGCATGGTGATAGAAGATGGTAACCTCTATATCGATCCTCATACCAGTGAGGACATAGCTGTACAGGTGGTTGTGCAAATTCTCTTGTCGCAAATTTCTACGGTGCTGATCAACCCTCAGAAAGGCGGTATTCTCCGTTATACCTATGGTAACGATCTTTCTTATCGCTATTATCGCCAGTTTGGTTATCGTAAATTATTTGAGCAGCCTTTTACTTATCAAGGTGAAGACCATTGGTTTTTTGTTGTTGATCAAAATGAGTTGATCGAAAGGTTTGCTGAGTTAAAAAAAGGTGAGACAAACGAATTGCGTGATCTTTTTCGGCGTGCCGTCAAAGATATCAGAGCGATGCTTAAATGAAAATGTTCTTTGGGACCATAGAATGAAACTTATAGTGTCGTAACACCTATTTTGCTTGGAGGAGGGCCGATTTCAACCGGTGAGATCATCTCCTCCTTGGCAAATTCGAAAAAATCTCTGCCTTTCCAAAATTGAGAAAAGTCGCTTAGATTGCTGCTTGAGCATGTCTCTTCCTCATAGGTCTTAACATCGACACAATATCCGCCATACAGTTTACCGCTACTGCCGTCTCTGATGTAGGACGTTATATCGTTACCCTCTTCACTACTGAACGTAACAGCATTACCGTTTGTATCAAAGAACTCGAATGATCCCCACAGCTGATCCTCGTTGAAAGCTAGACGAAAGTAAATCATCGCAGGGGGAGCGCTGAATCGAGCAGAGAGGGTACCGACCATAAAAGGAGTCAAAGTTGTTCCAGGTTCGATTTTTCCCTCTGCTACGAAGAAACTTGCAGCTTCGTGAGTGTTATACATCAGTGAGAAATCAAATTTAAAGACGTCTTCGTTGATGGCTTGTGTTAAAGCAAAAGGATTCTCCATAGTGAGTAATTTCAAGAAAGCGTCAGCAGCAACGTCAAAGTGCAGATAACGATTGTGGCAATGCTGATCGAC
>CAZBDM010000023.1:0-14544 GCA_964490675.1 uncultured Oligoflexales bacterium | reverse complement strand
AAATCGAACGAGAAAAACTCGCCATTCTTAGCGTCTTCAGCATCAAAGTGAACCCGCATTTTGTAACCATCTGGTCGAGACAGATCACCAACCCATCCTCTGCCATTGAGAGGGTAGCGCAGCGATTCATCTGCTGATGTAGCGGTCCAATGTCCGACTGCTTTTGAGTCGGCTGTGAACTTTGAAAAATCAAATGCCAAGTCGGGGCCAAGGACTTTATCGGTTGTCTTTCTAATGGTAACAACTTTTTCGTTGTCAAGGAGCTCTTTTCCACAAAAAAGAGGGTGAATCATGCCAATGGGAGGCACCGAATCGTCTTCGTAATAGTAGTCGTCACAATTAAGCATACCGTCGCCATTGCGATCAGGTTTCAGCGAATAGAGAGCTTCGGCCTGTAAACGGATCGACTCTCTTGTTACAACAAGAACCATTTCAAAGATATTTTTAAAATTTGACTGAGGCATTCCAGTAGCAAGGGAAATGGGGAAATCACCCGGTACAACGTGGTTTAGGTTGAGAAGACGGAGGTCCGGTAATTCTCCAAGATATTTACCGTTGATATGCACTGGATCATCAACACCGGTTTCCTGTTCTGTGGCGTTGTCGCTGCTTTGCTCGAGCTCTTGTTGAGGCTTTTGAGCGTTATTTTTAATCGATGTTTGTGGTTTTGAGCATGAAGAAAATAAAACACATATAAATAATAAAATAAATTGCTTATTCAAGTTCTACCCTCATTGCGCTTTTTGGCTCTCACACCCCTCGACTAATAATGCCCTTTTCGGAATAATCTAAGGACAACCTAAAACATCACCTTAACTGCTTGTTTATCCCTTTAAAAACTGATGGATAGTAGTCTGTAAGAAATATGATAAATTATGCTAGGTTGATCATCTTTGCTTTTTTAATCGTAAAGTTAGACATAGATGATTTTGTCTGAGAGTCTCACTTTCGCGAACTGATAACTAAGGGCAAAATGCAGTCATATGAGATGAGAGCGAGTAAAAATTTTCTCCGGCAGTTGTAACGGATCAAAATCATCGTGAACTTATCTATGGAGAGTTCTTGGAAGCACGGGAGATACTGGACCGGTCATCCGGTCCAGGTCATTTAGCACAAGCAATGACTAAGAATGCTATTCGATGAAATGTCCTGTGAAGTCAGTCCTTATACAGAAGTAGAAGACTAAAGATTGTCACCCGATCTTTCTGCATAAAGAAGACTCCCGCCTGCGATAAGATCGACAACATCGTCCTTAACCGACCAAGCAAGTGCAAAGCAACCCCAACTGCGGCCTTGGATGACATTGCTTTCCCAGACATAGTCAGAGCCATGAACAACAATCGCACGGCTTCTTACCCGGCTGTTTGTGCTTGAAAGGCCATCAAGGCGAATCGAACGTCCATATTTGCCGTAATAGATTTCATTAACGTAGTAAAAACCACGCGAACTCATATGGGAGTTGGTAATGTTACTTAACTGTTCAACATAGCCATCGTGATCTTTGTCTCCACCTTCTCCGTGTGCCGTGTGAACCGGCCAAACACTACCATCGTCCATATCGACAATAAACATGCGGGCATATTTCGATGACATGTCAAAATCAACGACCGTTAGGTAGTCCTTGTTTTTAAGAGAACGTTTGTTTTTATCAAAATAAACGATGGCTTTTTCAAGGAGATTGCGTGGGATGATTCCATCAGGATCAAGATGATCGTACTGTTCAAGAATGTCTTCGTTGTCGACTGTAAGAGAAACAAGAGAGGGATCGCTAAACCTTCCATCAAGAGCTTTTCTGGCTTTTTCAACTTCTTCTTTGCTAGGCACATCGAAAGGTTGATAAGACTCCTGGTTGAATAAACGTTCAATTGTTTGAGAGTTTGCTTGATAAGATAACAATACACTGCTTAGTATAAAGCCGAGTAAAGTAGATTTCTTTGATGATATTTTCATAAAAACACTCGCTATGTAAATTTGACATATGTGAGTGTTTCGGTAAGAAAGAATTACAGCTTAAAAGATTTTTAAGCTTAGAACAAAATAACGTCTCCGGCACTGATGCGTTCTTCTTCTTCCATGCCTTCATCAACCCCAGGTAAGAAGAATGAAAACGAGTATTTTTCTTGATCCGTCAAAAGTCTTTTGCGCATTTGTTCGACCATCATCATTCGAACCGTTTCCCAGCTTATGTTTATATCTTTCAGCTCAGGGATGACGTCACGCACCATCTCTGCTTCAAGAATACGGTGTTCAAGGACCTGTCTGAGAAGGTCAAAGTCTTGAAATTGCATAAGACACTCGTTGACCAGAGACTCAATTTCGCTGAGCTCTTCAAAGACTTCACTCTTCGTGCCTTCCCAGCTTGTTGCATTAAGAGGGTCGACAAGCATCATGATTTCGCGAATCTTATCAAGTGTTTCTTGGTTGACCGATTGTATGGTCAAGGAATCAAATGCTCTTGAGATTTCGTCAATCGTACCCAGTTCCATAATGTGTGTGATTGAACTTGTACCGACATCTTCAATCAGTGAAGTGATTTGGGTCAAGCTAGACTGAAGGTGAGCGACCTTTTTGATGGCGTTCCAAATAAAGTCGCCTGTCTTTAACTTTGGATTGAGTAGATCAGTCTGCAGTTGTGTTTGAATTTTGTCTAGGACGATAACCAGTACGTTGATCTCTGCTGCAAAACCTTGACACTCCGTTTCCAGATTATGAATGAGTTTTTTAAGCGCAAATGACTGCTTGTTGGTTATATCAATGTTGAGATAATTGAGAGAGATCTCAGCGTTTGCGATTCTGCGTTCGATGTTTGTCAGACTGCGAATAATATCTCTTTCAAGAGACCTTAATAGCTTACCAGCTAGTCTTGTTGTCGCACCGAGAAATGCGACGTAGTGATACCAAAAGTTAGCTTGCTCAAGGTTTTGTTGGGCCCATTGCGACTGGAACTTACGCGAATGAGAAATCGGCGTCCTGAAGAGTTCTGGGTTAAACGTCGAAATTGTCCCATTAAGCATGCCCTTTTGGGGAATTTCAGGGAAAGCATCTTCACTTTGGCTGACTTGCTTGATCGCATCCATACTTACGAAAGTGAATTTTTCTTTTGGAGGGGTCTTTCTGTCTTTAGTAAAAAGTTCAATCTCGAAGTCTTCAATATTCAAGTTTTTCTGGCTATCTGGTAACAACCGCAAATCTTTGTAGACGTGCAGTGGTACTCTTCTCAGTTTAAAGGTTTTATTGAGAGAAGTTAAGTAATCATAAAATTTAACAAGTCCGTTCCATGAAGCAGATATAATACCGTACATATCAAAAGTATTTTTGTCTTGAATGATTTCATTGAGGAACGTAAAAGATGTGTCGTCATGTATCATGCCGGAGAGCTTGATCACATCACCTTCGCGAAACGCTCGGAAATTTTTTCCTTTTCCATTCATCAAAAGATCACTTAATAAATCATCATTAACAGGGTCTTGAGAGTCCTCAAGCTAAATAAATATACCTATAAAACCTGCTAGGTAGGGTATCGGTCGCCTTAAAAAGATATTTAGTATCAGACAGTTAAATCTTACAGCTGCGGACGATTGGGGGTCAGGGAAGCGCTCTTTAGGGGAGTCACATTAACAAACCTCATCGCTAGTGATATAATCTATAGAGATTCACCTAATTGATTTCCGCACTATTTTTATTCATGCAATCTGATCGCCTTACTATTTCAAATGGGTAAGGATTGGGAGGACTCGGTGAGCGAAAGTACCGCGATTTCACAAGCCTTACTCGCAAACCATAAATTCTTAGGTCACTTCGAATACGTCAAAGAGCGTACCGAACGGATTATTGACGAACTTCCCGACGTTTTTGTCATCATTGATCGTAATGGATTGATTCTCAAAGGCAATAATGCTGCAGCTTCATTTTTCGGTGTAGACATTGAAGACCTGCTCTTTTTGAATTTTTCGAAGTTGTTTCAGGAAGAAACTTGGAAAGTCTTTGAAGCGAAAATGGATATCTTAATCGGTGGACTTGGCAAAGATCGTATTGTCGAACTAGAATCACCCGTTAAACTCGATAATGATGCAGGTACGCTTGATTTTCACTGGAACATCCGGATTTTTGAAACGAGACGAGAATTTAAAGAACAACTTTTTGCTGTTCAAGGTCGTGATATTAGTCGTCTCAGAGAGTATGAAAAACAGATTTCACATATTTTTTCTTATGTTCCTTTAGGGATCTTAACGGTTTCAAACAAGGGGATGATTGAAGTTCCCTATAGCAATTATTTGGAGTACCTTCTTGGTGAAGTAGACCTTGGTGGTAAGCCATTCTTTGATGCAGCTATCAAGCCTGCCTGGGAAACAATGGATGAGAAAGCAAAAGAAGGTGCCAAGTATCTTCTTGAGTGCTTTGGGCAAACAAAGGAGTGGTTTCATTCGATTGAGGCTGATATTCCTACCGAAATTTATTATCCACCAAACACCATCTCAAACGTTGATAGCCGATGGTTAGGATTTACTTATCACCCCGTTATCTATAATCACAAAATCGACCAACTTCTTGTTGTCGTGCAAAACAGAACAGATAAGGTGATGGCTCATCTTGAAAAAAGTAAGTTAACACGGCTATCTTATATTGACTCTTTAACAGGAATTCCAAATCGCAGAAATTTCGATCAAACCTTTGAAAAAGAATGGCGTCGTTGTGCTCGTAAACGAGAATCAATTGCTGTCATTATGATCGATGTCGACTATTTTAAATTGTATAACGACAACTATGGTCACCAAAGAGGTGATCAATGCCTTAAAGAAGTTGCAGAGGCTGTTAATGCTGCCGTTAGAAGGCCAAGTGATTTCGTTGGACGATACGGCGGTGAGGAATTTGTTGTCATGCTTCCCGGTAGTAATCAAGATGGTGCCATGCGTGTTGCTGAAAATATAAGAAAAAGTGTCGAGTCGAGAAAGATTGTTCACGATTATTCGAAAGTATCTAAGTATGTGACCATTAGCCTGGGGATTGCGATAATAGAAGCCACTCAAGGTCAAGAGAGTGAGAAAAATAAACTCGTTGCACAGGCAGACAAGGGTTTATATATCGCAAAGAACTCGGGTAAGAATACAGTTGCATTTGCTGAATGGGAGTAATTGGTGACTGCTGCGAGTCAAAAAGTTTCTGATAAGCAAGACGAACTAAAAAAACAAGGCTCTGAGATCTTGTTTAATACCGTTCGTCGTATTTCTCTTATGCGTTTGCAGGATATCTCTGGAGTTGAAGAAATAAAAATCCTTGAAGAGCCCATGTCAACGCGACTTATCTTTGCGCACTGGAAGTCTTCTATTCTTCTTTCTGGACATGCTATCCAGTTGCAGTTTAAAACCTATTTTAATTCTAGAAATACCAGTAGTCTAATTTCGCAAAAATTTAAAAAATCAGAACAAGATGTTTCGGTAATGATTATAAAAGATTTTTTCCGAGAATTTTGCAATGTGACTGCCGGCGGACTTAAATCTTTCTTTTTGGCTCACAATGTCAAAACAGGTATCAGTTTGCCGCTCGTAACCCGCAGTTTTGATGACATTTTAGAAGAAGAGAAAGATCAAGATAATCGTATATTTGATGTCTGGCGTCTGCAGTCTGGAAAGACTAAGATCACCTGTGCAGTAGAAGCTTTTGTCAATGATTGGAATGCCTTGAGTGAAATTGAGGAGCATCAAGATCTCAAGCTCAATGGCGGAGAGATCGAGTTTTTGTGATCAAATGGTAAGAATTCTCGTGTCGACTTTTTATCCTCAGGTAAAGCCTCCCAAAAAGACTCCGATAAAGAATTAGATCATTCGAAGGGAGACACAAAATGGCGAATATTTTAATTGTCGACGATTCTGATACTTTACGGATGCAGTTGAAAGATATTCTCACCAATAAAGGCCATCAGGTCATTGAAGCCGTTGATGGTAACGAAGGTTTGAAAAAAGCAAGAGATGAACAGCATCTTGATCTGATTATCTCAGACTATAATATGCCTGAAATGGATGGTATCACTATGTGTGGTAAAATCCACGAGCTTGAGCAGCATGCCAAGGTTCCGATTTTTATGCTGACAACAGAATCTTCTTCGGAGCTTAAAAAGATGGGCAAAGAAGTGGGCGTTATGGCTTGGATTGTAAAACCATTTGTCTCTGAAAAACTGATCATGGTTATCGAAAAGGTACTTAGCCGAAAGGCTAGTTAAAATTATCTCAATCGAATGACATAAAGAGAGATGCTTTCTAGCATCTCTTTTTTTATTCTTTACGAACCTTTTTTTGCTTTCTGAAAGGCTGTCAAAAGATGAATCGGGCGTACTTCACTGGAAGAAGCAACATCGGGATAAACTTTAAAGGTCTGATTGACTAGAAACACTTCCATGTCATTCCACCCCCACCTCTTTCGTTTAATCATACGATTTAAGGTTTTGCCTTTATTTTGATACTGATAGTCAACACCTGAGCCTCCTGGCACAGCGTTGTAGCGGATCACTTTACCGTCTATCCCTGCTTCATGAGCAGCTTGACCTGTTATCTTTAAAAGTACATCACGTAGGCCGTGTTTATTTTTCTTATTGTAAACAGCCATCTCAATTTCAAGGCCTCCTTGGGCTGACTTGAAGGCAACACCATAAGGATTGACGTCGTAAGTCTTATATTTGCGAGGCTTTTCGCTCAACGCTGTTCTTAGATGCAATGGTCTTACTTCTTTTGACTTGCGAGCATTCTCATAAACAGGGATGTTTTGTCCATCAAGATATACGGTCAAGCTATCCCAGCTACCCCAGCTTTTTCTGGAAATCATTCTTGTGTAGTCTTTGCCGTTCTTTTTTGTCCGTAGATCAAAGCCACGACCAGATCGCACAGCTTTATAGCGGATCGCTTTGCCATCGATGCCTTCTTGATAGGCTGCGAGACCTCTCATAATGAGAATAACATCACGTAGGCCATTTTTGTTTTTGGCATCAAAAGTTGCCATTTCTATGGAAACAAGCCCGGAGCGATCCTCGAAGTAACGACCGTAGGGACTCACTTTTTCTTCGGACTTTCCAAAAAGGCTTGAGGCAATAAGTGTCGATAACAAAAGGCTGATTGCAGCTCGCATAGAAATCTCCTTGCTAAAATAGCTTTCCTCTATTTTTTCTTAATTGTCCGACAAAAACAAGAGGTTCGCTATGAATGACCAAGAAATTTATGCAGGATTTTCTGAGTCAAAGAAAACACATGCGATGCCATACTTATCAGAGATATACTTCATAAGACTTTGAATACCAAACTTCTCTGTTGCATGGTGTCCGCCGGCAAACATGTGGATCTCTTCCTCCTTGGCATCATGCCAATTGTATTCGCTAATTTCACCGGTTAAGTAAGCATCGAGCCGATCTCTTTTAGCTTCAATCCAGTCGTTGTTTGCTCCTCCGGTGATAATACCAAGGGTCTTTACGATAGCATCCTGATCGTGGCTCGCCATAACAACGGTGTGGTTAAGAATGACTTCCAGCTTTTTTTGCAGGTCTATTGCTCTACAAGGACTCTTGAGTGTTCCTTTGATTCCCATCGGGACTTTATCTTTTATGGCAAAAGGAGCAAAATCTTGCATTTCAATGAGGTCAGCCAGACTACGTGCGTTTCCTATCTCTTGATGGCCGTCAAGGGGTAGGTGGTAAGCAAAGAGGTTGATATCGTGTTTTACAAGGGGGATGATACGTTTTGCAAACGCCCCCTTTATCGGCTTGGCTCCTTGATATTTCCAAAACACTCCATGGTGGACGAAAAGGGCGTCGGCACCTGCCTCAGCAGCTTGTGCGATGGACTCTTTTGTTGCTGACACGGCAAACGCAATTTTTTTAAGCTCTGTTTTGCCTTCGACCTGCAAGCCGTTGGGGCCGTAGTCTTTGTAGTCATATATGGAAAGCAATCTATTGATGTCTTTTTCCAAGACAGCTCTTTCGATAGCCATAGTCTCGAAACTTCCTGTGGATGTCGATTTAGATGCTCAAAGTAATCTTCATGGTCGTGCCTTTTCCTCGCTCGGAAATGACTTCAATGCGACCGCCAATTCTCTCAACATTATCTTTTACGACATCCATTCCTATTCCGCGACCTGAAATAGAGGAAATGTCATTTTTTGTTGACAAGGTAGGGAGGAAAATAAGTAGTATCTTTTCTTCTTCAGTCATCATTTGCAGTTCATTTTCGGTTAGTTTGCCCATTCTGACGGCGCGTTTACCAACCTCATCTGCGTTAATCCCGCGACCATCATCACGGATGATTAAATTGATCTCGTTATCGTCCTCACGGCACTCGATTTCAAGAATGGCGACTTCGCTTTTGCCGAATTTTTTGCGGGTTTCTGGATCCTCAACGCCGTGATCGATAGAATTTCTTAGAATGTGTGTGATACAGTCACTGAGCTCTGACAAACGATCCTTTGAAAGCGTAATGTCATCGCCATAAATTCGGAAGTTAACTTTTTTGCCAAGTTTTTCAGAGGTTTCATCAACCGAACTACAAAATCGTAACAGAGAAGGTTTTACAGGTACGTTAAGCAAGCACTCAAAGGCTTTACCGATTCGTCTTCTTGCCAGGTGAAGGTCGCCTTTATCAAGAAGTTTGATCGAATTGGCTAGCCTGTCGATGTTAAACGACATCACCGATTTCGTCTGGCTGATTTGGCGCTTTCTAATCGTGCTTTCGTTCTCGATGTATATCTCGAGGAGGTAAACGAGATCGATCACTTTAAGATAAAAGAGATTATGACCATTGTGGGTTAAAAAGCGATAGATAATGCTCGCCAGCTTTGACTTTGTCGCTTCATCTTTGAAATAACTTAAAATCTCATCCAATGAGTGAGTTGTTTTTAATTTTGAGAAATAGCCTTCGAGAGTCGGTGGTTTTTCTTCGGGCCAAATAAAGAGGTCGATGCTTTCTTGCAGTTGTTTTTCATTGTCATTTACATTGAAATCCTTTTCGTAAATGACCGAAGCTGACTCACTAAGGAACTCAAAGGGGTGATGCCCACTATTGGAAATCCATTCAAAGGTAGTGAAAAGGAGATTTTGAGAGGTCTCTGCAGTATCTTTGATTTGGTCTTTATTGACCTTACTGCTTTCAAAAGATGATATGATTTGGTTAAACGATTCTCGCATTTCTTTTGATGCCCTAAAGGCCGTATTGAGCAAAGATACCGTGCTTACATATTTCCAAAGCTCTTTAATCGTCAAAAAGATAGAGTTTTTGTTCTTCTCTGGATTTTCTTCTTTGATCATTGCGTAAAGCTGTTTAGCAGTCGCTCTAAAGTAGAGAATATTAGACTGTGAACTATCAACAAGCAGATCTTCTACTGAGTTAATCAATGCAATCTCAGCAACTGCTCGCTTTTCTTCGTTTTCGTGTTCAGACTCGAAAAGATTCTGAAAGCACTTCATCATGTTGAACGTGCCATAAAAGAGTGGCGTCCAGACTGTTACGTTTCCGTCATACCATGTTGGAAGATCAGAGCTCACATAAAGCTGTTTAGCGCGTTCGACGAGATTACGGTGGGCCAAAATCAAGCCTGTTTCGATTTGTTTTCTCGATAACTGATTGCCGCAAGCAATTTCACTAATCGTGCTACTGAATACTCTTGCATAATCAATAATTTCTGGAACATCGAGGTTTTGCCCGACCTTTTTGACTCCGTTAAGGACACGCTGCATCGCAAAGATGTAGTCGTAGTTTTGATTGTTGCTGTATAGATCTTTATATATTCTTTCAACCTGTTCTTTATCGTTGATATCATTCCAGTTGATTGAAATTTTAGTGAAGATTTTAGAGAAGATAATGTCCATTTGGATGGCATAGCGATTGAGCTTATTAATCATTTTCAAATCGAATTGATTCGAAATGTGGAAAATCTTTTTGGCAAGCCGGTTATATCTTTGCACTTCCGTTTGAATCTTATTGATGCCGTCTTCAAGCTTCATAATTTCTTCGGACTTGAGGCTGGCTAAAGTTTGTTGGTTCTTAATATCGGTCACTGCGGTTTCTATTTTGTGTACGACATTCGACATGTAGGAAAACCCGTAAATATGAGAGTTTCCCTTGATGGTATGAAGATTTCTGAATAAGACGTTGAAATTTTCTTTCTTCAGATGGATCTTTTTCAAGCGGTCTTGGCAATCATCTAAAAGAGCGTAAGTCGAACCGAAATATTCTTCTAAGTCGGTCGCGCTGTTTTGTGCAAGCTCCTGGACAATGTCGATGTCGGTGTTGAGCTCTGTTTCATTCTTTTTGACAGCGACTTTTTTCTTTTCTTCTAAGGTGACGTCTTTAGCGGTGACGACAATGTATTCGAGCAGATCGTCTTCGTCCCACAGCGGACTGTATGTCACTGAAAGTGTTTTATTAAAGTTAGAGTTTGGCGGAGCCTTATCTTCCAGTGGGTTATAAACGATCTTAGTCGGTAAGTGATCGAGCATAAGATCCCATTGAATATCGTCTTCTCCGAAAACCGTACTTAACACCGTATTAATCTGTGAATAGGCAACACTGTCTTTGGTGATGTTTCTATAAAGAGACTCAAATAGGCTTTTGCCTTCGATATCAAAAGTAAAGATTTTTTCAGAGAATTCGTTGACTGGAGGCACAACTTTACCAGATGCATCAACAAGGAATATTGCTTGGCCTAGAGAATGCAGAATACTCCGTGCCATGTCATCCATGAACGCTGCGTTGTGATCTAATTTTTTTGCTGTCTCTGACATCTAATTTCACGATCAATTTCATTTTAATTCAACATCTTAGCTATCGTCACTACGCTGAGATGCTCTTAGAAATTAATCGGGCAACAACCATAAGTTATTGAAAATAAAAGGGGAATGCTTTCTTAACTGGAGTTAAGTTAAGAGCTCGCGGAGGTTTTTGACAGCGATTAACTTTGTTACTATTAAATCACCATTGAGTGTTAAAGGAGATGCCTAACTGGTGATTATTTTTTCTTTCTTTTCTTTTTCGGGCGATTGGCGTTGGCTTTTGATTTGTTGGTGTTACTTTTCGGGGGTGAAAGTTGGTTGGGAGACTTCGCTAGGAACTGCAACCAGCTGACTTTTTGATGGCGACCGAGGAAAAGGAAAATACCGATGAAGATAAAAGGAACACTGAGCCATTGGCCCATGTTGAGTGTCCAGTTGCTGGCAAACTCAGCTTGATGGACCTTAAAGAACTCACAAAAAATCCTCCAAGAGAAGGCGAAGATCATGGTGAAGCCCAGTAGTTGACCGTCTACCCACTTGTTTCGATATTTTTTAAAGAGCAAGAATAGCACTAATGCAAGGATGAGATAACCAATCGATTCGTAAAGCTGAACAGGATGGCGTGGAACGTTATCAACTTTCTGAAAGATAATTGCCCATGGAACATCGGCAGGGTGTCCGTATATCTCAGAATTGAAGAAGTTGCCGATGCGAATCAATCCCCCCGTCAGGATGGCAGGAGGAGCGATGCGGTCGCATAACCAAAAGAAATTTAAATCACGATGCTTGCGCAGATAAAGCCAAACCGAAATCATAATTCCAGTGTAGCCCCCGTGGCTGGCAAGACCGCCTTTCCACACCATCACAATTTCGAGAGGGTTTGAAAGATAATAGCCAGGCTCATAAAAAAGGCAGTGAGCGAGGCGAGCGCCAATAATCGTTCCTAGAAATACGTGGGTAAATAAGCTTGAGACTTCTTCTTCACTGCGGCCGTCAGCATAAAACAAACGACTGACGTAGTAATAACCAATCAGGAAGCCGAAGAGAAAAGCGAGGCTGTAGTAGCGAAGGGAAAAAAATCCAATCGTGAAAATTTCTGGATCAGCATTCCAAGTCAACAAGAGACGTCCTTCTAAACAACAACGGCATCATTGCTATGATGGCACAGCTTGCAGGATAAAAAAATAAAAAAGTTGCTGCGTTATTTTCTGATGTCCGGACATTCAACGTCGGTTGGACGAATGTGCTTCACGTCGATATCCTGTGAAACAACAACTCCAGACTGCTGCAGATTCCAGGAAATCGACATTTTGAGATTGGTCCAAAATTGATGCTCAGAGACTTTCGCATTACAGTGAAGTTTAAAAAGTGTATCGGTACCAAGACGGTCGATGTTTTTGTAGCAGTACCATCCATTGGGATTACCCATTTTGAAGTGAAGAATACTACCTATCGTTTCGTTAGCCTCGATAAGAACCAATTGCGGGGTTTCGGTGTTTTTTTCGCTGTCGTCAAGAGCGATACCGACAGTCCCGGTGATCTTATTGAGAGTCACTTTTCTATAAGTCAAAGTGCCAGAGGCAGTATCGAAGGGATGAAGACTTTTGGTCCAGTTTCTCATACATTGATCGAGGGCATTGCGATCGGAAGCGTTCGCAGAAGCGTAGTTTAAGGTTTCCTCTGAAAGCGGAGAGATTAATTCAAAGTCAGTCTCTTCACCCCAAAGAACCTCATCGTCCTCAACGGTTTCTTCGGCAGGAGTTTCTTCTTTGACTTCTTCAACCTCCTCTTCTTCTTCAGCATCGCTGCTGGCAGCTTGCGCTTGCGGAGCCTGCTCGGGTGCAGCTTCTTCTTCTTCTTTCTGGCTACAGCCAAACAGATGAATCAGCAGTCCGAAGAAGATTGCGAAGTAGAGTTTGTGGATGGAAGTCACTCTCATGTCTTGTCCCTTAAATGTTCATTTAGAAAGAAGTTACACAGTCTTATTCCTTAGTAGAGTTATCGGAAAATAAACTGCTAATCATAAATCAAAACGATATGTTGTTAAGATCTCTAGAGAAATGTAATCTGACGAAAAAGCAGAGCGACGAGTTAATTTGCGGGAGATCACCAAATGGATGCAAACGACTGGAAAGAAAAAGTTTTTTTAATCACAGGAGCTTCACGTGGCATCGGACGTGCAATTGCTCAATCTCTTGCCAAAAAAGGCGCTCAGTTAGCCCTTTGTTCGAGGGACCTAGAATCTCTTGAAAGTCTTGCAGAGCAGTTAAGTGAGCGCCGCGACCAAATCAAATGCTATCAAGTCGATATCACAAAAAAAGAAGACCTCTTTCTTGCGGTTGATCAGATGATCCGTTTCTTTGGTCAAATCGATGGCATTGTTAACAACGCCGGTGTGATGCCGCTCTCTTTTATGAAAAACGTTAAAGTCGACGAATGGGACTGGATGATCGATGTCAATATTAAAGGAGTGACCCACGGTATAGCCGCTTGTTTGCCTATTTTTATGAAGCAAAAGAGAGGGCATATCATCAATATCTCAAGTGTTGCCGGTCGCAAGACTTTCGTTGGTGGGGGGGTCTATTCGGCGACAAAGGCTGCTGTCAAGGTCATAACCGAGAGTTTGCGGCTCGAGCTCGAACCGTCGTTTGGTATCAAGACGACCCTCATCGAACCAGGAGCGGTCGCCACCGAGCTGGCTTCAGTAACAACCGATAGAGAGTTCGTCGAGAACAATGAATTTGCAGTTTCAAAAGTTCTCGACCCCTGTGATGTTGCCGAAGCAGTTTGCTATGCACTCAGTCAGCCGCAGCATGTTAACATCGACACCATTACAGTATCTCCGCACGAGCAGAATTGGTGATTCATGGATTTATAGCTTTGGCGGGATGAATGAGGACCTTTTTACCTAAGCGCAACTTTCAAAGTCAGATTGTGTACAAGTTATAAAAAAGCTCTCAAGTTTTAGAGAGCTTTTTTCAGTTTTTATATTTTCATTTGCTGACAAATTGGTATCATTAAAACTACATTAATCAAACATTGAAAATTTTTAAGAGGTCAGGCGATGGAACGGAAAGAACGTGGTATTTGCGAGCTCTACGAGCAAGATCCCCAAAAAGCGGATTTCGAGATTTTTGGCTGAATCACGAGTCCTGAAACAAGAAGAGGCTTTCTCAAAGGAGCCGGTCTGCTAACCATGTCTCAAGTCCTTGGGACCTTTATTCCATACGCAGAAAACCTTCCAGGTGGCATTATGCCAGCGGCTTTTGCAGAAGGTGCCGGTAACGTTCCGGGCGCGATTCTTCTTAAAACGAAAGACGGCTTAAGAGTGATGAATGATCGTCCAATTAATGCAGAAACACCTGCTCACCTTCTTGGCGATATTGTTACACCTTACAAAAGACACTTCGTTCGCAACAACGGTCTTGTTCCTGAAATGGCCAAGAAGATGAAACTTGACCAGTGGACGTTGAAGATTGACGGGGAAGTCAACAAAGAGCTTACTCTTTCTCTAAAAGACTTAAAGTCAAAGTTTAAAAACCATAAAAGAAATCTGGTTCTCGAGTGCGGCGGTAACGGACGTGCCGGTTATAACCCGCCAGCCAAAGGTAACCAATGGACTCTAGGTGCGGTAGGCTGTTCTGAGTACACCGGTGTCTTGTTAAAAGACGTGTTAAATGCGGCTGGCCTTAAAAAGAGTGCGGTTTACATCGGCTACTATGGCCATGACGTTCACTTGAGCGGTGATCCTAATAAGGTTGTTATTTCACGTGGTGTGCCGATCGCTAAGGCAATGGACG
>CAZBDM010000022.1:12141-18485 GCA_964490675.1 uncultured Oligoflexales bacterium | reverse complement strand
AAGGTCTCGCCAGTAGTGAAGCAGAGAACGATGCATCGATGTTGGCTGCGCCTGTGCCAGGTAAAGTGATTAAAATCAATACGAAAGCGGGTTCCCATGTTAAAGAAGAACAAACTGTCTTTGTCTTGGAGTCCATGAAAATGGAATTTGAAGTAAAAGCGAGTAAAGATGGTAAAATAGAGTCTGTTCTGGTCAAGGAAGGCGAACAAGTAGAAACAGGGCAGTTACTGGCAAACTGGGCGGAGGAATCAGATTCATGAAAAATAGAGGCACGAACCTCATGCGGTTAACCAGATTTATGCAAGAATCTGGGTTTAAGGTCCTGGCAATGGCACGTTTAAGCCAATGCGAATACAGTATTGTCCTGTATCTTCTAAATAGCAATGCTGCTGGTCTCTCGGAAGTCATCACAACCCGCACTGAGCTCGCCTCTCTGATTGGCTACAATGAGGACGATCTCAACGAGGCGATATCTTCACTGACTGGGCGCAACATTATCAAAGTTAAGTCACGAAGTAGTAATCACCCCAATTCACAATCGATGTCGATTTGCTTCCAGTTTGAGACCGACAAGTGGCACCTTGACTTTGACCAAGACGTCACAACTCAGGATGCAATCGTCTTTCCTTTTCGCCGCTCAGGTATAAAAAAATTCGCTGTCGTCGATGGCCAACGCAAGAAAGCCGAGTCACAAAACGCTAAGAAATCAACCCATCAGAGAATCATCGATGCTTTTTCACATGGCAGAACACTGACTGATGAAGAAATCGACCAAGCGGCAGTGACGACAAAGACCCTTTTAGAGACTCATCCTGTCGACCAGATATTATTGTACCTAAAGCATTTTGGTTTACGCATCCCTTCACTGAGTCTTCTCGCAAGTTCTTGGCAGCATTATCAGGAAGCCTTTGAGCAGGAAACCCAAAAAGTTGACATGCTTGAAGCAAGGCAAAAGCACCACGAACTCGATGAAAAACTGCGGGTCAGTGTACAGGTTTGGATTGATGATGCAGAAGAAAAGAACCTCAGTTCAGAAGAGGTAGGGGTTTTGCAAATCCTCCTAAAGCACAACCATCCGCGTCGCCAACTTTTTTGGGCCTATCAACTAAGAAGTCGTTATCAAGGCTTAGCTGATTTTTTTAAAGACAATTCTGCAATTATGATCCCGATTACAACGACCGGCATGTTGGTCAAAAAACACTGAAAAGCTCCGCTCTGCCTTTGCCAAGACAAAGCGGAAGCTACTTATGACGATCTATTTTTTAGTGTATTCAGACGTATCATCATCAAACGCATCCGGATAGTCAGTATCGCACAGCATCTTCAACTGACTGTCTGCCGTTTCATAGATACAAAACTGCTCTGCACCTTCAGTAATTGAAAAATCATCAGCAACTTGATTAACTTTCGTGACGGTTAACTTTGCCCTATAAGGAGATGTCGAAAGGTCCACCTCACCACTTGCGACATAGTCGGCAATCAATTCTCCTTCTAGCCACATTTTAATCGACACCTCCCCTTTATCTGAAATGTTCATTTCTTCTTTATAGAAATCACCGAAGTCGATCATCCAGGCACCCACAAGAGCGGCGTCAAAATCTTTTTTGTCTGGCTCAGATGTCAGTTCTGTTGCTGGCTTATTGTTGTCTTTTTTATCGTCTTTTTTCTTATCGTCTTTGCCACATGCGATGGCTAATCCTAAGCTTAAAAAAACAATACCCAGTTTCATTTTCATCGTAGTGTTCTCCTCGAATAAAAGGTCCTTCTATGACCATGTCGGTTAATCGTTAGAAGGCAGCCTATTATCAACCAACGAGAAGAGTAAATAGAGCACGACTAAACAGTGTTTATAAGTGTTTTCTAAATGTTAAAATAAGGGCAGATGCTGAGCGGTGATCCACTCACAAGTAAATGAAGTCAATGCGCGACGATGAACAACAGGTTGATATTCGTGCCATCCGACCTTATGAACTGAAGACCCCTCTAAATCAATGATCGGTGTCACCTTTTGACCGAGTCCAAATCCTTCGACTAAAAGGTCGCCTGGAATAGCAAGACCATGCTCTCTATGGTAATCCCAGTGGGCTTTTTTATCGACAATCTTCATGACTTTCAACTCACCGCTATCAACATAAAACTTAACCAAAATGATCAGACCAGTAATCCATTCATTAGCAAAGGCATACTCGATTAATCGATATGTTTGATAACGCCCCTTTTGATCTTCTTTGAGATGTTGGTCTTCCTGTATATAAAGAAAGGGGATATATGTTATTGTTTTATGCCGATCCCAGGCCGGCGGGTAAGTATTTGAGCCATCGCTAGGCAACCACTGAATCGTCAAATGATCGAGCAGGTCAAACATTCGTGAACGGGGATCAACCACAATTCCATGGGTCAAGATAAGCTTGCCTGCTTCTTGATAACCGTCTGCTTCAATGACGACATCATAATGCGTTTCGACGCCTTGCGGGTCAGTCTTCTGTGCCCAGGTGAGACGGCAAGGTAAGACGATCGTTAAGAAAATCGATGTGAGTAAGAACACTTTCATAAAGCAGCCGTTTCTCGGCCTCATCAGCTCATGCCTATACTTGCTAAGAGACCTCAACGGGGCCAACATATAACATTTCAGTCATTTTTCCATGCGATTTCCGAATTCTTTTGTGAAAATATGTTGTTCAGTGCTTTTCTTTAACGATCATATCGAAGAAGTGAAACAGACGACTGGTAAATTCTGAAAGAGCTTGATCATCTTGCATGGTGTACATACGGATCAAACATCCCATCAGGACTTGATGGAGCATTTTGGCGGTTTCTTTGACCTCAAATTTTAGTTCTAACTGACCTTCAACAAAACCCTTGGCAAGAATCTCAAAAAGTCTTTCTTCGCCTGTTTGCAGAGCAACACTGACAAATTGAAGCTGTTCATTACTGGTGTGAATCTGAGAAACGCCACTAAGCAGAGTGGCTACATGCTCGGGGTAAGTCTTAGCCCAAATGAGATTACCTTCTAAGTAGCGCTTCGCCTTGTCGTAATAGGACTGATCCTCGTCAAGCAGTTTACTCACCACCTGATTATTAGAAACCACAATGGTTTTGACCATTTCAGCAAAAAGGTCTTCCTGCTTGGGAAAGTAATAAAAGACATTGGAGGGTTGAATCTTTAGTTCTTTGGCAACCAGATTTGAATTGGTTTTAAGAGGGCCATAGCGTGCTAAGCATTCGATGGCTTTTTCGACAATTTGTTGCTTTCGGTTTTTGCTCAATAGGAAGCTCCAGTCAGGGCAAAAAGGCGGCCGAGTATTAAATAAGACATTTAGACTAAAAAGTAAATAAATTTTGATCCGAACAATAAATAAATTTGATTAAATCTACAAATTTTATTGACTAAACATCCTATTGTTATGATATAGCCCTGATATAAGGGAGATTTGCTGTACAAGACAAGAACCTAAAAAGGTAATGAAAATGAACGACAAACGTAAAATTTCTCAGTTTTTACAATGGGAATTGGGCAAGAGGCAGCAAAAGAACCCCTCTTATTCCTTAAGAGCGTTTGCCCGAGACTTAGACATTTCCCCTTCAACGCTCTCTTGCATCTTGCGCGAAAAGCAGAACATTTCAAAGCAACTAGAAAGTCAGCTTCGCCAGAAACTTCAGACAACAGCAAAATACACGATTGAGAACGCAGAAGAAGAAGTGGGTTTGCCGGCTAATTGGCAGCAGCTTGATAGGACAAGCGTGACATTTTTTTTAAAGCAGGAAACTGCTCTAAGGTTGATCGATCTTATTAAACGGATCACCTACGAAAGTGTTGATCATTATTCAAGTTGGGAATCGGAATTATCCACAACTCCCTTTCGCCTCACCCTAAATATTGAGGGACAAAGCATCGAAACAAATTAGAATTGATCTGCACTTTGGTGTCAGATCAATTCATAAGGATAGGCTTATTTCAGGTAAGCAAGTTTACCTTCCAATAACGCACAACCATTGGTATCTCTATAAATTCTTACACCAGTAATAAAATCAGCTTTTTCTTCTTCTGTTTGAGCCTTATAGATGACTTGATCAGCAAAGCCATAGTCTTTTTCTTCAGCGTTTTTTGTATAGACGGGTCCTTCACCGCTACACCACTTTGTTGAGACTTCTTCACCAATGCGGAGATCTTTGACATTGCGAGCATGTGGTTCAGTCATCGATACAACTTCAGCTTGCAAAATAAGATGCTTCTGATAGCAAGCCGTCAAAGCCAAACAAGTAACGAGCAAAGATAGTTTTACTAAAACTTTCATAGGTAACCTACTCCTCTTACGACAACACATCGTTTTCCAAAGACAACCGCGTCGAAGCCACCGTTTGATGCCTCGATATTAGTTGCATAGCGAATCGGTTTGCCGGAATTTGCATTTTCTTGATGAATGACATCAACGACGTTAGATTTCTTGCGTGTACGAGCATTTGCAATCGCTCGACTAACATTCGGGTTAGTACCTAAGCTGTAGCCCATAACATGATAGACACAGTCGTCGCTTTCGAACTGACCAACTGATTGTCCTTTACTAACGTCGTCAGAAAATCCGAGCATTTTTATCTCTTTGACATCGCGATAGGTTGTACATCCCGACGCGAAAAGAGCACACAGTGTGATTATTGAAAAGACCCTCACATCCTTTCCTCCTATAAAGTGACTATTCAAAAGATAGAGGAGATCTTAGAAGTCGCGACGTGACTCGACAAGAGGGCTAGGTTAAATTGTGTTTACAAGTGTTCGCAGCTTTAAGCCGCTTTTTTGACGGCAGGAAGGACCAATCTCACTCCATCAAGCTCAACAATATATTGATCGTCGACGAAGGAAACAGTCAGTTTAACATCACTGATTTCTATAATTCTTTTCGATCCTCGCGCAATGATAGAAGGATCAACGGCAATGCTTGCTCCGGAAGTAAAGGTAAAGGCGATTTTTCCGTCATTAGTAAAGTTGACTGACTTAAGCGTTAACTCTTGACCGCTAGAGACAAGAGAGGGATTTTCGACAGTGGATTCCTCAGCCATCTCATCTTCAACAACCAAAGAGTCTTCATCAGCTTGCTCAACAAGCTTCAGAGCTTCGTCGCGGTCAGAGCTATTTTCGTCTTCATCATCAACGATTTCTTTGGCTTCTTCAATCTCACTAACAATTTTTTCTTCGATTGCCCCTTCATCGGACTCGTCTACTTCATCAGCTTCGAGTTCTTCTTCAAATTGGTCATCTACGGATTCTAACTGCTCTTCTGAAACAGGACTTTCAGCTTGACTAACATCAAGTTCGAAATCCTCCTCTATTTCATCATCGATATGATCATCGCCAATTGCCAATGCTTCAGACTCTGAAGATTCTTCATTGAATTTTTCTAAGGCTTCTGGTGCCATGCTTTCTTCTTCAATATCTTCTTCACTCGAGATCGCTGCATCCATATCCAAATCACTGATATCTTCTACAGCTTCGGCTTCCTCTAAATCATCTAAGTCATCTAGTTCATCTTCATCTGCCAGGGCCTCGACTAACTCTTCTTGCATTGGCTCTTCTAAAGCCTCGGCTTGCGAGACTTCTTTACTAGTCTGCTGCTCTTCAGAAACGACCTCTGAGGACAGGTCATCTAGATCATCAAGGTCTTCTGTCGTTGCTTGACTTTCAAGCGCATCAACTTCTTCTTTATTTAAATCGTCCGAAAGTGGATCTTCTCCGCCCTCTATACTCAAATCATCTTCAATTTCGCCATCGATATCGCTAGAAAGCTCTTCATCATCGCCTAACTCAAGTCCTTCTGCATTTAGGTCAAGATCTTGGTCTGGACCTAGGCCATCAAGATCGACATCATCTAAATCGTTTAAGACGTCATCTTCAGCGACGACCAACTCTTGCTCGAGGTCCTCAGCGCTGGTATCTTGCGAAGCAGACGCAGATTTAGCTCGTTCAATTTCCTCTACGGGATCAACAAGTTCTTCTTCGACCATTTGCTCAACAACTTGTTGCTCTTCTAATGCTGCAGAAGCATCAAGATCATGCTTGATAGGTACATCACCAGAAAGCTCGTGGTTCAGCTCCGGATTAATCTCAACATCATCAAGCTGATCATCAATATCAAGATCATCCGTAGGACTTAAATCGCCCACATGATCGACGTCATCCATTGAAAGATCACCCTCAAGCTCCAGTTCTTCTGGCTCAGAAGGCAATTCCTCTGCATCTGAAATCTCAGCGTCAGCTAGAGCAACATCAGACAGCTCTTCATTTAAGCCACTGTCAAGCTCAAGGTCTGGGTCAGCCGCTAAGTCTCCCTCAACAGACAAGTCATCTTCGG
>CAZBDM010000022.1:8496-12041 GCA_964490675.1 uncultured Oligoflexales bacterium | reverse complement strand
AGCTCAAGGTCTGGGTCAGCCGCTAAGTCTCCCTCAACAGACAAGTCATCTTCGGCACTGAGCTCACCTTCAAAAGATAACTCTTGATCATCAGATATCTCTAAATCTGTTACATTTGCGTCATCAAGATCGAGACCTTCCTCAAAGGCGCTCTCTTCTTCACTTGCAGGTGCAACGTCATTATCAAGTGCCTGCGCCTCTGGCAAGTCTTCAGCAACGTTCTCTTCATCTGATGCAAGCGCATCAATATCAACATCGCTGAGATCATCAGCAGCAGATTGTGCGGCCTCGCCTAACTGCGTTTCTGGCTCCGATGCTTGCTCTCCACCAAAATCAGGCATTCCAAAGTCACCGTCTGCATCTTGGCTGTAGGGCTTAAGAGCTTCAACAAATTTGCTAAGACCTTGACGCTCGATCAAGTCTTGAAGGGACTCACCTTCTTGGCCGTCTTCTTTGTATAGTTCTACGATCTTACCAACAAAGCCTGGAAGCTCGTTCATCGGAACTCCCTCAGCCAGATAGGTAGCCATTTCTGGAATCTGAGAGTTTTTCCCACCAATGCTCACTCTAAAGCCCAGGTCATCACCAACGATTGAAAGGTCAAGTGTATGACAAGGGACACAGCAACGTTCGCAACCATTGATACCAATTCTTAAAGGATGATCGACAGAAAACAGCGACAGCACTTCTGTGATCATCATTGCCGCACCCTGTGCGTCTTGTTTATATTCGGGGCACAGTTCACCAATACAAGAAACCGGCTGATGAAGCCCCTCTTGATAGTTTCTAATTCCAAGTCCGTATGATTTGAGCTCGTTGGCAACTTTTTCTGCTTTTTCTTCTTCAACAAAAAGAGCGATCCTCTGATCTTCGGTTGCCTTGACGATTGCCGAGTCTTCTTCGCAAAGAGTTGCGATTTTTTTCAACTGACTTGAATTGTAAATACCACCGGGGGCTTCCGTTACAAGAAGTAAAGAGCCGTTGCGTAGTTTAAACGGTGAACCCATTGATTTTTGCCCCTCTAATTGGCAAGTCGTCGCGTTGATTAAAAATAAAAATCTTTCTTCTTAAGATCCATCGGCGAACAAACAAAGAGCTTAAATATCGTTAAGATATGCCAAAATGTTGACGTATAGTAAAAGAGCAAAACTGCAGCAATTACTAAGTAAATCAAAAATGTTTGAATCAGGATGTTTATTTGGTAAGAAATGTCTTGCGAGAAAAAAAAACCCGGCCAACAGAGCCGGGATTTTTTGCGATTAGCTCAAGTTTTCCATGTAATCTCTTAATCTTTGATTGATTAGAGATTTTGACACCCAGAAAGTGTCGGCGAGTTGTGCGATTAGGTCGATGGAACCGTCGATCTTTTCCACTTCTGTCTTTAAGATCTTGCCTGGAACCAACAACATACCCGCAAAGATATTGGCCTGGATATCAAGTACTTCGTTAGGAATATGAGTGAATGCTTCCATACCTTGCGAGCGACTGTGAGCCAAGAATTTAAAGAGCTCTTTAGCAAGAAGGAAACGAATGTAAGGTCTCATTTCAGGACCTTTAAAACGAATCGTTCTTCTTAGTTCGCTACCTTCTCCCTGACTTTCAATGGCAACAGCTTCAGTAAGTGTTTCATCAGATTCGATATTGATGGAAGGATACATTTGATAGACTTCGGGAATATAAATGGGCGCTTCAGAAAAGTTACCAGCGCTAAAAATCGAATTTGCTACTTCTGAAACAGCTGCACGGTTAATATCAAACAAATCTTCAAAAGTGCTGACCGTACCATCTTGTTGCCATTTACCTGGATTACGGAAAAACTCTTTTTTCAGTGACTCTAAATGACGACCTTGCAGCGAAAAAGCACCGTATCCTTTGTACTCAAAAACGGCTTCATCAAGGCCAATCTTACCACTGGCAATATCAATGAGAAGTCGTTCATCTATGTTCAAATGATCGGCGATACTTCTTAGTGTGTTAAGAGCTCGGATATTCTTTTTGCCCTTTTTCCAGTGGCTGCAGTCGGCGGGATCGTAACCTAAAATCGCCCCGACATCTTGGTCGATCACTTTGACATTACCGTCGTAGCGGATTTCCAGCGCTTCTTTACAGAACTTAAATAACGTAGCTGAATTTGGATAGCGATTCTCTGCTGTCTTTTTCATCAATAACCCCCTGATGGTTAATCAAGACAGCATTTCGTTACTCCAACGCTGCTGCCAGCACTTCCACACTCGCCACTTCCTGCGACGATCATTCAAAAAAGGTTTTTATTTTTTGAAGCTGTTTTCTTTATTAGAAACAAAAATTGGCAAGTCGTCAATAAAAGACCTGTAGATTAATTAGGCATAGTGCCAAATCATCTTTTGCAAGCCTTAAAATTGGACAAATAAGTAGATGTGTTTTGGGGATATTCGTTTACGAGCTTTTCGCAGCCTTCGCCGGCTCAAGAATCGCAATCGCAATAGGACCGGGGAGGAAAGATGACTTACATTCCACCGACTCCGTCACTTTCGAGATCAACTCACGGGCTCTCTGGGGATTCTCACGCTCGCGCCCTTTGAGACGCACAGTGATTTTAACCTTGTCACCTTTCGCCAAGAACTTATTGATATTATTGATCTTAGTGTTTAGATCGTGGTCTGAAATATTAACCTTAAGTTGGATTTCTTTCAGGGACGATGAAGCTGCTGACTTTTTTTGAGCCTTTCTTGCTTTCTTCTTTTCGTATTCGATCTTCTTGAAGTCTTGGATCCTAACAACGGGAGGAGTCGCCTCTTCACTAACGAGAACAAGATCAAGTTCATCATCTTCGGCCAACTGCATGGCTGCAGAGATATGCATGATTTCGTTGATTCCGTTTCCAACTAGCCTCACTTTGTCCAAGGTTCTTGCTTTCTGCCTGGTTAGGATCTCCAAAAAAACTCCTTTATCGATGTTTCACATTGTTTCGTCAGCGGATGTTTATACTACTCTGCATCTGCAATATCTTTAACCTAAAAATTTCGGCCGCTTTTCTTGCTTCGTTCGGGGAAAAGGTAAGAAATTGTTTGGGACCTTTTATCCAGTAGAGCCTAACCCCTATCCATCCTCTTAGGTAGCAACGAAACTTCTCAAAAACAAGTAAAACCTCATCATAATTGCCATCTGAAACGTCAATTCGGCTTACCCGCTAAAATCTAGTCATGATCATACAATATTTAAACGTTATGTAAAGAACTGCGTTCTTTTTGAGCAAGATATTTTCCCACTTTCCGTAAGAAAGTTGCCGACCAATCTAACTAGATTTGCAGTTTTAGTTGAACACAGGTCATTTTTTTCATTTAATTCATTTTTGACAAATGTCTTGTCTTTACCATTCACCTTAAAGGGCACTTCCTTGGCAACAGACCCCATTTCAGTACCACTTAAGCTTGGTGATCATTTTGTACCAGGTATCTGGCAATATCTACTCCCCAAAAACCTACTCAAAATTACCATTCCACGGGAATCACGTGCGACTTGCATGAATTGTCCTCGGATTGTCACGGATGCTTACCGCAAAGACT
>CAZBDM010000022.1:7605-8486 GCA_964490675.1 uncultured Oligoflexales bacterium | reverse complement strand
ATTGGGCTTGAAGCGAATCCTGTTCTGGCCGATGTACGTACCATCCCCGGATGCCGAACTTTCTTATCGGACTCGCTTTAACGCATGACGAGCATGCCGCAAAAATTGTCAAAAGCCTCCTTAAAGATGGTTTTTTAATTCCAGAGGGCTTTGTCACCCCACCGCACAAATGGGCGCAGTATGTTTCCGATGTCGAAGAGGAACGTTTCGGCAGGAGCAAAGATGTTCTTTGTCCATTTCTCAACAAGAAAAACGGCTACTGCGGCGCTTATGCCTTCAGAAACTCAGTATGCTCGACCTTCTTCTGTCTGCATGACCACGGCAGCAAGGGTGAAGGTTTTTGGGATGCTTTACAAACCTTAGCTGCTCAGTGTGAGTTGGCTCTTGGACAGTGGGTTATGGATGAATTAGGCGTCGATGTTGACGATTATTTCGAACGCATGAACCATCTTGCAACAAAAATTAAAACGGTCAGTGCTGGCAAAAATAAAGGCTGGTCGGAGAAAGCTCTCAAAGTTCTGTGGGGACCGTTGCGAGGTAAAGAGCTCGAATTTTTTGAAAAATGTGCGGAGAAAGTTTCAAGTGAACGCGACCGTCTCTGGGAAATAGCAAATGCGACCGACATTCTCGAATCGGTCGCATTTGATAAGGCAAGCATCAAAGTCGTAGATAAAAAACACCGCAAAAAATGCCAAGAAGAGCTAGGAGAAGAAGGCGACACAGTGGCTCCCCATAGCCTTTGGAAAGACCTTCTTAAGCAACACAACAAGCTTTACAGCATACCGGGCGGCCCCCTTACTCTAAACAAAAGGGTCAAAATTAGTGCTAACCCCAAGAAAAGTCCTGAAGAAAAATATTATGAGAGTAAAGATTTTGTCGTC
>CAZBDM010000022.1:3383-7595 GCA_964490675.1 uncultured Oligoflexales bacterium | reverse complement strand
TTTGTTAGCCAAAACGAGGTTGATCTACTCAATCAGTTCGAGTCTCCGCAATTGATGAACATTCAGACGATTCAAAAAGTCTCACAACACTGCAGTGATGATCCTCTTGCGGTCATTAGTCACTGGGTACAGAAAAAAGTCATTCAGCCAGCTAAGTCTTGATCACGCGGGTGCCTGGCACCCGAACACTTTAGCATGTCTTCGTATGAATGGAATCAACAAGAGCTACAGTAACTCTGCCGCTAACGTTGCTAACTCACTACGCTCGCCTTGGTTAAAGGTCACATGAGCTGAGACCTTTGAGTTTTTAAAACGCTCAATAACGTAAGTGAGACCGTTATTAGTTGAATCGATATAGGGATTATCGATCTGATAGGGGTCTCCGGTTAAGACAATCTTAGTGCCTTCGCCCGCCCTCGTTAATATGGTTTTGATCTCATGAGGAGTGAGGTTCTGTGCCTCATCAACAACAAAAAACTGATTAGGTAAAGAGCGTCCCCTGATGTAAGTTAACGGCTCGATGGCTAACATGCCTTGGTTGATGAGCTCTTGGTAACTTTTACTAAAGCGCTTCTGTCGAGAGGGCATACCCCCGCTCAGCAAAAAGTCGAGGCTATCAAAGATAGGTTGCATCCAGGGATTGAGCTTTTCCTCAAGATCACCAGGCAGAAAACCTAGGTCCTTACCCATCGGGAAGATCGGCCTTGCAACCAATAGTTTCTGATAAAGGTCATCATCCGTCGCTTTGGCCAGACCAGAAGCAATAGCTAATAAGGTCTTACCAGTACCCGCTCCGCCGACCAGGGTGACAAGTCTGATATTGTCGTCAAGAAGAGCTGATAGCCCGAACGTCTGCTCTAGGTTGCGCGGGTAGATTCCCCAAACACCCTCAGCCTGTGCATCGAGCATCCTCACCTTGGCAAGATCCGGATCGAAGGTTCCATAGACAAACTGACTTGTGTCGCTTTCGTCCTCAAATATGACAAACTGATTGGGCGACAGCTCGTTTTCACCATCCCACTTCATCTCTCTATGAGTGTAAAAGTCATTAATCTTTGAAGATGGCACCTTCAGTCGTGCTATGCCGGTATAAAGATGTGAGATATCGACTTTGTCAGCCTCGAAATCTTCAGCAGAAATTCCAAAAGCATCGGCTTTAATCCTAAGATTAGAGTCTTTAGTAATGATGAGAACTTTACGTCCCTCACCAAACTGCTTCTGCAAGGTGAGGCCAATGGCGAGAATATGATTGTCAGTATTGTCTGCCAAAAGTCCGGGCAAGACGTCCATATTGTTTCCCAAGTAAACGAAAAGCTTGCCATAATCTGGCCGGTCTGGGAATAGAGTGATACCCGATGACAAGGTACCTCGTTTTCTAAGACTATCCATAATGCGCGAAACTTCACGAGCATTACGCCCGGTTTCACTAAGGTCTTTTTTAAAGGTGTCGACTTCTTCAATGACAGAAATCGGTATGATCACATCATTATCTTCAAATTTAAAAATACTGTTGGGATCACTGAGTAAGATATTGGTATCGAGAATAAAAACCTTCTTCATAGGCTTAACTACATCCACAGCAATTGAGATTTTGTTTAGGGACTTCTCCTAAAAGTCATTAAAACACAGGAGTTTTAAGAATACGACGATTTTTAAAAAAAACAAGCAGCAGATGACATTGCAAGGATAAATAGGCTATTGTTAAAACTGAGTTTTAACATGAGGTGACTATGAAGAGTTCAAGTGATCTGATTAATGACTTAGCGCAAGAATACCAAGGCATTTATCGTCAACAGAAAGTCATTTTGACCTTTGATGAGTTTTTGGAGCAGGTGCGTGCTAATCCCTGTCGATACATCAGAAACGCATCGGAATACGTCCTTGATACCATTCGATACTTTGGTTCACGAGAATCCTCAACCATGTCATCACTCGGCCAAAAGCGCTTTAAGCTGTTCGACTTGGGCACTGAAAAAAACGGCCCCATCGTCGGTGGTGAAAACGTCCAGCAGGAAATACATAACATCCTCAATGCCTTTGTTAATCAGGGTTTCGCTTCAAAGCTCATCCTTTTGCACGGCCCTAACGGCTCAGCAAAATCATCAACCATCGACACTCTCGCTCACGGAATGCAACGCTATAGCGAAACCGATGAAGGTGTTGTTTACCGATTTAATTGGATTTTCCCAAGTGACAAAGATGCAATGCCAACCGGCAGAAGTGAATCGGTGATAGGTTTTGGCTCATCAAGGAACCAGTCTTCTTCAAATGACTCCTTTGCTCTTTTAGATGAGAAAAAAATAGCCTCTAAAGTAACCTCTGAATTTAAAGAGAACCCCATCTTCCTCTTACCGAAAGACACCCGAATCAAGTGGCTCAAAGAGTGGATTGCAGCTAAAGACAATAAGCCGGCTGAAGATGTCGAGCTCCCCCCGCACATCTACATGTCAAGCCTTTCCAAGCGGAACCAAGAAATCTTTGAAAATCTACTCAATGCATACGACGGCAACCTCAACCTCGTTTATCGCCATGTTCAGGTAGAGCGTTTTTTCTACTCAAAGCAGTACCGCGTCGGGATTTCCACTGTCGAGCCTCAAATGACGATCGACGCGCAAGAGAAACAACTCACTCTCGACAAAAACATCTCAAATCTTCCGTCAGTGCTTCACACGATTAATTTTCATAAGGCACAAGGTGAGCTTGTCGAGGCCAATAGAGGTATTATTGAATTCTCAGACCTCCTCAAAAGACCACTCGAAGCCTTCAAATATCTTTTAAACACGATTGAAAAATCGGAGATCAACTTGCCCTCTGGAACGGCCCATCTTGACCTGGTGCTGTTTGCGACGACCAACGAAAAACATCTCGACGCCTTCAAGACAACGCCGGACTTTAGTTCGTTTAAAGGCCGTTTTGAGCTGATAACCGTTCCTTATCTTCTGAAAGCCAGTGATGAAGAGAAGATTTACAAAAGTGATGTCGAGCACCTGCAAAAATCGATCACGATCGCCCCTCATAGCGTTCGTTATTTGTGCAACTGGGCCGTAATGACAAGACTTAAGCAGCCTGACCCGGAAGCCTACCCTAAAGAGCACCGTGCTTTGCTGGGCAAACTTGATCCGCGTACCAAATCTCGACTGTATGAAGGAGAGGAACTTGGTAGCCAATTTAGCCCTGAAGAACAAGCATTGCTTCAAGATCTGCGCTCTAAAATTTGGAATGAATCACAAGGTATGGTCGTCTATGAGGGACGCTTTGGCGCTTCTCCACGCGAAGTCAGAGCAATTATTCATAGAGCCGCTCAAAACCCTAAGCATAAGACCCTTACACCAATGGCTATTTTTGATGAGCTCCACCACATCATCAGAGATCGCACCGTCTACGAGTTTCTGCAATTTGAGCCTCGCGGCAAATACCACGACGCCAATCTTTTCATTAAATACATCGAAGAGGACTTCGCTAAAACCTTCGAAAACGAAATTGTTCAAGCTATGACGTTAGTAGAAGAGGGTGAATACGATAATCTTCTTAAACGCTACGTCGATAACGTCGTCGCTCAGATCAAGAAAGAAAAGATATGGGATCCTGGCACCAGTAGCTTTGTGGAACCCTCCGAGACGTTCATGAAAGATATTGAAAAGATACTCGACGTGCGCGTTACTGCAAGTCGCCATCGCGAAGAAATGCTTAGTCGGATTGCCTCGTTCAAACTTGAAAACCCCGACAAAGACATCAACGTCAGCAAGATCTTTAGCGAGCAGCTCAATAAAATAAAAGCTCATTTCTACAAAGAAAAAGAAATGATGATCGAATCTGTCTATAAGACCATGCTTTCAATTGGTAGTGATCATGAAGACCAACTGTCAAATAAAGAAAAAGAAACCGCTTTAGAGGCTTTCGACGAGATGAAAAAACGCTTTGGATACGACCAAGAGTCGGCCAAGGAATGCCTTAAGTTTCTAATGAACTACAAATCTCGTCAGAAATGAAGCTACGGGCTTAGGACCCCTTTATCATTGACGACAAACAGTCCTGATGCCTTACGGCCGGCAACGGCGTAAGCATCGATTTTTTTTATTGCTGGAAAGTGCTTACTGATAGCAAAAGAGATCTTCGTTCCAGAAATTGGTTTTTTACATTTAACTTGATAATTGAGTAGCATATCAGTTTGTGCCATTTTGATATTTTTAAGCTTCTTTTCCTTGCTTTTTA
>CAZBDM010000022.1:0-3373 GCA_964490675.1 uncultured Oligoflexales bacterium | reverse complement strand
TTTTAGACCCTCTAGAGACTTTTTCAATTCAGCCAAGATGTCTTCATGACCTTTATCATCATCGGCAATAAAAAAACTGAACTCTCTTGGTTTGATTTGACAACCGAGATGATCTTCAAAAAGCACAAGCTTAGAAAACTCTCGATCAAAGATTTTCCGCGTTCTAATAAAATGCATTTGCTCTTTAGCACCTAGCTTTTCTAATTTTTCATCAAATCCAAAAATATCCGGTGAGGTCGCCACGAAGACAATGTCAGCGTTTTTTTGATTGATCGTGATATCAACTCTTGCGATACCGATAATACGGGTTTGGTGATACTTGAGCGGGTGAGCCACAGTGACTGACGATACTATTAAGACAAATGAAATTATAAAAACAAAGATTCTCATCGCACTCCCCACCTCTCTTTGGAAATATCGGCGCAAAGAGTTGAAATCTCAAGAGGAGTCCTTCCTTAGGCTCCCCCCTCAATCAACCACTAAATTCTTATATTAGAGTAATGGATTGATGTATTGGAATGAGAAGGTGACAGCTTTGTACATACACTGAATCGAAAATGGCCGTTTGTTCAACTTGATTCCAAGAAAATCAGCACCAGCTAGATCTCCCAAAAAGTAAAAAGTGCAATTTCTGCATTTGAAAATCTTATCGGACAAAAATCTAAAAAGTTTAGTTTTTTGCACTCTTTTTAGCACGAAAACTCGCAATCGCCTAGTACAGACGCTCATATATTCATGTTTTTATTTGTTTATTTTTAGAAACTGAAAATTAACACAGATTATGTTGATTTTTTATCTGATATTTTGCACTCTAAATTTCGATGCAAACCCATCATCACACAATGAGACCTAGTGAGGTTTCAAGCTCTTGCTGCCAAACTATTCATTTGATGTTATTTTGATGAGATCACGTCAGTCGTTAAAGAGGTTAACTATGCAAACACCATTAAAAATTTTCTTCAAAGGGATGGACCCTTCCGATGCGTTAAAGGAAAAAATCACCGAACGCTGCCAAAAACTCGAAAAGTTCTTTGACCATATTACCGGTTGCCAAGTGACGGTAGAGCTCCCCCATCAGCACAAAGAACAAGGCAAAATCTACAGCATCCACATCAAGCTTGATGTTCCTAATACCACCCTTGTTGTAACTAAGGACAAACACAAAAACCACGCACACGAAGATGCCTACGTGGCCGTACGCGATGCGTTTGACTCTATGCAGCGTCAACTACAGGACTACGCGAAAAAAATACGAGGAGATGTTAAAAATCACGAAGTGCCACCTCCGGAGCCGGTCGATAACGAGAGTTGATAAAGAAAGGCAGCTAAGCTGCCTTTTTTCTTTTGATGGTATAAACTGCCCCCAAAAATGTGTCTTAAAAAAGAGGAATCACAGGCCTGACGACCCCTCGTACAAGCTGATTGTGATAGACCGTATCAGTCAACGGCATGTAACAAGTCTTGTTTTAAGACACATTTTTGGGGGCAGTTTATGCTATTTTTGTAACACCTCAGTAATTCTTTGTTTCGCTTTAATATGAAGAGTCTGGTCACTTTCGGACTTACTTCGAGCCTCGACATAGAGCCTGGTGATATGGACCATGTTTTGCCCGGCAAAAAGATTCGTGTAATCTTCTAGAGGCTCAACCCGCGGGAACTGAACAGCATCTTTTTTGATAAGTCTTAAGTAATTTTTACTGGCCTCATCACCTTGACGGGGTAGAAAACGAGTTAAATAACTGCTTGATGAAATCTGCTCGTAGGTCAAGCCGAGTTGTTCAATTTCCTTTTTTGCAAGTTCGATTTCAGGGCTTAGTCTTATCGCATTAGATGAACCAGTAAGCTCAAAGACTCTCTTCCAAAGCCTGCGATCATACAGCACATCGCGCATCACTTGGTTGAAATTTTGGCGATCCTGCTCATCAGACAAGACTTCTTCGGCGGCTTGCTCTAAATGAGACCCAATTGAAAACTCATCAATAGCGGCGTAATCCTTCCAATGGCCTGGCAACCTCCAACCCCCGAGCTTTTTAGCCAAATACTGCATCATCGCTTCAGCGGCTACCGATGTCTTATGAAAGTAAAGCTGAATGTACATCGATTGTCTTGCTCTAAGATAGTCTTCGAATGCTGCGAGACCCGAATACTGAATAGCTAAGTGCAGCCTTTTCTCACTAGGGTCGAAATAAAAACAAAGCGAATCAAGTATACGGTCCGAATCAAAAATTCCATATACGACCCCACACTCCTTCGAATCACGTTGTAAATAATCCATACGGTCGATATCAAATTCACCAGAAACCAACTCATGGCAGAATTTATAAACTTCATAGGCATGAAGTTCGGATCCGCGTGTCGGTGACAGCTCCGGTGTGATCACCGACAGAACATCTTGAGCAGGTATCTGTAAACTTAAATGCTGATGATTTTTATAGATATCGTTGAGTAAACGATCGACAAGAAGCAGCGTGAAAATTTCATGACGAACCGAGGTCTTAGCTGGATCCTTTCCAACAGACAACCATTCCTCAGCCTTTGCCTCAAGAAAGTCTTTTAGATAATCCGGCAGATCTTTGTTCTGATCAATGACTTCTTTTAAGCTTGGTAAAAATCTTTCGCCGCTATGACTGAAAGGAGGATGCCCTAAATCATGCATCAATGCTGCAAGTCTTAGTGTTTGAAAAGAATAGTCTGACGAAAAAATACGTTCCATCATTTCGAAGGTAGGGTTTAACAATCCGTGCGCTCCAGAAACTCCTGTTTTCATCTCGCGTGAAGCAAAATCACTATAGCGTGATGTATTGACTGCAAGCCTCTTTTGATTAGCGTAGAGCGCGTTCCAAGCGACTCCAGCAAGATGCATGACACCGAGGGAGTGTTCAAAGCGGGTGTGGGTTGCGCCCGGGAAGACAAACGATAAAAATGCGGTCTGTCGGATGCGCCTTAAGCGCTGGAAAAGTGGGTGCGCTATGACCTTATCTTCTAGAGCAGAAACATCGACTGATCCATGCACGTTTCCTCTAATTCTTCTTACAATTTCTAAAGCCATAACCCATCTTCCCTAATGTATCATTGGTAATAAAGCCCATAAGCTTCATCAAATCTTGCTATACCACGAAGATCCATTTCTTCTTTGAGCTCTCTTAATAATTCCGCCACCACCCAAGGTCCCCGATAAATAAGAGCTGTATAGATTTGGACGGCATTAGCCCCTCGGATAATCTTCTCAAAAACGTCTGCGCCAGAGAGAATTCCCCCACAACCTATCATAGCTAGCTGCCCCCTGTGAACCTCCCAAGCCCACTCAAGACAACGAGTTGACATAACAGATAAAGGATGACCGCTCTGTCCCCCTGATCGCGGCCAAACGACT
>CAZBDM010000021.1:0-18748 GCA_964490675.1 uncultured Oligoflexales bacterium | reverse complement strand
CGACCTTGATAAGATTACCGAAGTGACAAATGACGCGGTAGCCGCTCGATCCTTTGTTGTCGAAGCGTTTATGGCGATTATTTTGGACTTTAACCGACCCAATTACGGAGGAGTTGACCCTGTCAGTTTACAATTAGAGATCAGAGGTGTTCTTTATGACAAATTAGTGGCGTTACTCTTACTCGCAATTGACACTCCAGATCCTTTAGGGAGAGGAACTCTTTCTTCTGCAATTGTTGAAAAAGAAGAAGAGATTGGAGGTTTATTTACCCAGTTGATTTCCAATACAATTAACATAGGATCGACAAGGAGCTTTTTCCCTTGGGATATTAATATCAGGCAGATGGCTATTGAAATGTTAGCTTATATGGCGCAACCCGGCAAGCCAGGCGCAGAGCTCATTGAACTATTAAGAGTTGATGACGTTGTCGCTAGTGATCCTGACGCTGCGACCATCACAACACTTGATGGGTTTAGAAGTGACTACCGGACAGCTTTTACGACTGCCGTTGATTTTGATGTTTCTGATGCAGATTTTGAAGCAGCTGAGAGTGATCTTGAAACAGCTCTTGAAAATATCGGTAATATTGATCTGGCTGTCGTGACCGTCAAGAACAGGCAGTTTAAGACACCAATTGCTATCGATCAAAATGGTATCGAACTCACCTCAGCCGCTGGCATTCTAATGAGAGATAGTATTAATCAAATTGAGGATCAAGTCACCGTTTACGCTAGCTATGTAGATACCCTACAGACACAAATCGATGCGGAATCGGACGCATCTCGAAAGCGCTCGTTGCAATTATATTTAATTTCAATTAATAGTTCTCTCGATATTTATCGACGTTTTCTTGGCCAGGAAAAGAAGTTCTTGGAAGTTCTTTACGATATCTATAATCCGCTTAAATAGAGATCGTTAAGAGTTTTTGCATATTCTCTCGGCGTCTGTCCAAAACACGCCTTTCGCCGAACGGCTCAAGAAAGTTGCATCATAGCGTTTGCTTCTTCTATTTTTATTGTTGAAACAATCGATGAAAACTTTGCGGATGATGTCATTTTTTTGTTTGACCTTCATGCCATAAAGAGCCCAGCGTAAGCTGCCATCTTTACGAAAAGAAAGCATGGCATGATTCGGAAATGATACGCCTGCGATAGCCATTGCAGCTGCTAGTTGCAAGCGGCTTATTTTTCCCGACTGATAAAAAGCAATTGAGCGGTAAGGTAGATCGTTGTAAGTCGCGAAGTCGTTTTCGAGAGTCATGTGAGCTTCTTTTGGTATCAGTTCTTTATCAAGGATAATGCTAAGGCCTTTTTCCCACTTTTTACCCGAGATGACGAGGTCTTTTCGCAATGTTATCTCGATGACTCCCTCTTCAAGATCATTGTCGAGGGTTAAAGATTGGTTGCGAATTTCAACAATTTTACTGTTTAAAAATGTGAGAGTACTTTCCCCTTCGATAAGAAGATTCTTGTAAGAAATTTTATCATCGATGTCGGCACTGCCGGAAAGCTGTTTTATGTCGAAAGGCCGCTGCTTGAGGCTGAGTTTGCTGCCTTTTGGAAGGGTGATTTCTCCGACTTGGAATGGTTGCGAGAGGGTTGCTTCAGTGAGGGTAAAGCCACCAGGCAATGGTTTACCGCGACTATCGGTCCGGTAAAAGCTTGCATATCCTTTTGCGACCGGTAACCCTCGGAAGATTATACTTTTAGACAGTTGAATGCGACGAAAGTAATCTACGCCTGTATGGACACTGCGGTAAATACTTTGGGGGATGCTCTCAAAGGTTTGATATGATTTAAGGCTTTGAGAGCCATAGATTGCCTGTGGGAAAAAAAGACATACGACAATTAACAAAGACTTCAATTAAGATCCTCGACTCTAAATCCTTTAAGAGACTCAAGACGATCTTCGGCAGCAATCTTTATCAGTACGATTTGTCTCCGTACTCTTTCGAGATCTGATTGGACTTTGGCAAGGTCGTTTTGTTGTCGAGTCAGTTGATCGAGCGCAGCTGTTGTTTCCTTCTGTCTTAATTCTAATGAAGCCATATCAATTTTTGACTGGTATATCGCCTCCCATAGTGCGCTTCTCTCGGATTCAAGTTCAGTTCTTTCAGATACTAATTGAAAGAAGTAATTCTCAATGGCAACACCTGTTAACGCGACACCGTGCGTAGCGAAATATGCTTCAAGATCCTCCAAAACAGCAATGGCAGCATCGTAGCGAGCGGCAAATTTTTCTAGACTGATGACCGTCCTGCGGTAAACAGCGATCTGCCTAAGCTGTGTGTCGTATTCAGTTTGGAAGGCTTTCAGAACGCTCTCATGCCCTGATGCGTCTTCTTTGGCAAGATGGGCCTGTCTGATATTCTCTCGAGCTTCATCTAATCTGTTCTCAAGGTCACTTTGTTTACCGAGCCAAAACTTCAGCCTTTCACGAGCGGAAGCCAGATCAGCCAAAACTGAAGCATTTTTGCCTTTAAGCTGACCGAGAAGTTTGGCCGTTTGCTGCTCGTTGAAGTTTCTTATGAGGGTAGTGATACCTTGTTCATAGGTGGCAAGATACGCCTCTTCCGGACGAGATTCCTCAGCAGAGGTCAGTGTTGACCAGACAAATAAGGCACTAAAGATATAGAAAAGAATTTGTTTCATGTTTTGGTCCTTTTTTTGTCTACCATCTTAGCTTACTGGAAGGTATTGCGTGCAATGCAGCTGGTGGTGCATGCGCACTATGTTCAAATGGGTTAAATTCAAACTTAAAATGATTTTGCGAAAGTGGATGAGTCAGCATAGGGCCAATAGCCAATTTAAACTTCAAAGCGGCAGCAATCGGCACTGCAATGGAAGTCACCCATTTGCCTTCAAAAGTACGATAAGAAAAGAACTCTCCGGCGCTCTCGCCGCTGTCTCGCCCTTCTCTCCACCAATGAGCAGTCGCCCATAGTCTTTCGGACTGTTGGTTAAATTCTCTCGGATAAGCGGAGACGACGATATTCGCTGTCGATCGCGGTTGCCAAATGGTTGTTTGGTCGGTCTTTTTGCCATTACTGTCGAGTGTATATGTGTGACAGCCCTCCCCTTCATAGAGCATTGCGGTGAGGCATTTTTTGTCGAAAGATTTGTCTTCATCACTGAAGGGGATTCCATAAATAAAATCCAGTTCGTCACTGAGGTCATAAGAATCGTTTTGTCTGGCGCCAAAGTTTTGCCCGTAGCGGTAGACGTAAAGCTGCGAAAGGATTTCTTTAAGGTAAACAAGGCTGATCCTTTCGTCGTAAGAGATGATAAGGTTTTCATCGTTACTGTCCATTGCACTCACCGACCAGTTTGCACTGCCATTGAGAAGCCGCAGGCCACGCACATTGTCGTAGAGGACGGCCATTTTATTGTGATTACATCCATAACCACCGCTTAACTCGTTATTGAAAACGGTTAATGAAGCTTGCTCTGACTGTGAGCTAAGTCCAAGAGTTTTGAGCTTTTCAACTGAGTGTTGAAAGTTGGGGTCGTAATAACGACCTCGGTCAAAGAAAACTCTCACACGAACGCCCGCCTTCATCATTTCAACAAGTTGAGTAGCAAATCTCCTATTGGTGATAAAGTTCGTAGAAACGTATGCAAAAGAGCGTTTCGCATCAACGCCAGCCTTTTCGTTATAAGTAGCCCTTAATTCTGAAGTAATCTGAAATTCAGGGTTGTCTTCAGGGCTGAAATAGACCTTGGTTAATTCGTCTCTATTATAGCGAGGGCTGTATTTGAAGAACTTTGGTTGGCGGTAAGAAGCATGTTGTGTTGTCTTATCACCATCAACGAAACTTTCCCTGGCAGCGACATATTTGGCTAAGTCAACGAATTTAGATTTTGTTTCCTCAGGTAGATTCAGGCAATGTTTGATGGCTTCTTCGTCGATTTCAACTTTAAACTTATTGCGCTTGAAGGCTTCTTCTTCAGTTTTAGCGACCAATTTGCTGCCAACCTTCGGTAGGTTTGAGCCATTGAGAAAGCCATACTGAAAACCTTTACACTGAGAATCGGAGGGGACGACATCTTTTGGAAATTTGCCGGTTGTGACGAGCGTGTAAAAGGTATCTTGCCAGTCCTCAGCGCTACCACCCTCGAGGCCTGTTCCGCAACTTTCGGGGTTGTCAGCAAAGTTTTCACAGGCGTAAAGCGAGATGTCTCTTATTTCGTTAAATTCCGCGAGGAACTTGTCGACGACATCTCTGACGCCGTGAATCACCATGACATTTTCGTAGTTACCTACAAGACCTGTAAAGGTCCAGTTAGCAGAGCCGAAAAGAATCGTCTCATCGTCAATTATGATAATCTTATTATGCATTTGTGGATTGCGGCCACGCATCACAGGTGTTCTTAAAAGGGTAAGCTGGTCTTTACCGAACTTTCTGCGGTCAGACTCGCTGTTCCAACTGACCATATCTTGCCAGACTTTGTTGGAAGATCTTGAAAGCTTAAAATCGACAAGATACTCAAGCTTGACGCCCGCCTGCAGTCTTTCCCGCAAAATGAGACCGTACCAGTCAACATTCATGTTGTACGTCATGATCTTGATCGATTGTTTGGCGCTTCTAAGGAAGTCATCAACAGCGAAGATGGGAAGATCGCTCGGTGCAAAAAAAGCACAGTAAACGCCATCTGGAGTGCAGTGAGATTTGTATTTGTCGAGAATCAAAGAGGCAGATCCGATTCCATTTGAAGAGGTAGCTGTTAGGCGCGATCTTGTCTCAATTTTTTGGCAGCCCCAAAGAAATGATCCAAGAAGTAACAGTGTCGTCAGCTTGTTCATAATTGACCCTTTAAAATTACCTATGCTTCCTGTGGCACAGGCCTTTCATTGCCTAATCTGAGACATTAATCAACCCTGAAATCTGGACTATTTTGTATGAAATCAGTAAAATCAGAGACATAGTTGTCTTTGAGGAGGAAGCTTGCTTAGAATCTTAAAAATATCTTTACTCATTGCGGTTTTTTTCACTGGTTTTGCCAACGGTGAAGGCATGGACCTCGTATCCGGACAGGGCAAAACAATAAGCTCAAAAACGACCGACAAAAAAGGTACGATCACCTTCAAACTGATGACAATTGACGGCAGGCTGCAGTGGATGCCAAGTGAGCATGTCATCAGAAAAGATACCCGCACCAAGGTCGTGATCGTCAACGACATACCTGAAATTAAAGGACTTGTCGTACCTGGACTGATCGACCAGATGCAACTGATGCCGATGTCGACGACTCATTTCAGTATTCGTACTAACAAAACAGGCACGTATAAGGTGGAAGACCCGACAGATGCATCTGATGTTGCTGCTCAACTAAAGGTTATCGACTAGATTTATGACCCGTACACCTCCCACAAATACTCAGGTTTATTGGGATGGCTATGGGATTTGGAATATTCACAGCGGTATTTCTGTTCATGCTAGAAAACTCTGGCTGGCTCTGTCTGAACTTAATTTACACCCGAAAATCGTCGTCCCAGAGCAATTTTTAGACCGTCTGACGGACTGCGAAACGATGGCGATCAAACCCTTCTGGCCACAGTCTATTAGCCTCTCGAAGCTTGTTTGGCCAAAGATGGTCGAGGCGCGCATTTCATCCCATCAAAGAGGTTCGAAAGATACGATTATTGTGCACGGATTGAGTAATATTAACCTCAGCCAATCAAGGCATCCTCGTGTCAAAAAAGTCCTAACTGTTCATGACCTTATTCCCTTGCTTGTTCCTGAAAGTGTATCCAAGCCTTATTACTTACAGTTTAAATTCATCCTACCTCGCCTTTTAAATATCGTTGATCGAGTGATCTGCGTATCTCAATGGACGAAAAACACGCTTGAACAGTTTTTTCCCCAGCATGCTGGTAAATATTTGGTTATTCCAAATGGTTTTCCATGCAAAGCTCAGATGCCATCACAGCCATTGCCTGATGAACCCAATAGAGGGATTGACCTGCTTAGTGTTTCCCGTTGGGAAGAATACAAAAATCTTGCTTTTTTGCTTAATATATTGAGACGCTCTTCGTCGCAATTGCGACTGACGATTGTCACCGACTCAAATGGTGTGACGCGGCTCAAAGAGCTTGCAGCAGACCTCATTGAACAAAAGGCTGTCAAACTGCAGATGAACCTTTCAGATGCCGAGCTTAGCGAACTTTATAGACACAGTGATCTATACGTTCATACTAGTCGCTACGAAGGTTTTTGTTTACCTGCAGCCGAAGCTCTTAATCATGGGCTTCCGGTGGTCTACCAGAGCGGTAGTGGCATAGATGAGACAATTGGAAGTCGTGTCGGCATAGGTCTCTCCGAGCAAGCGACAACCGAAGACTGGGTCGATGCAGTCGAAAAAGCCTCATTTTGGAAAAACAGCCGTCAATTTAAAGAAAATCTGGAAAGTCATCTTGACTCTGTTGCCACATGGAAACATTCAGCGTATGCTCTTTTGCAATGTTACCAGAACTTACTAGAAAACTAACTGAGCACAAAAAATGGGCTTAATCAGTGAAACTTTTGGTGTCGGACGCTCGCTTCTGTCCTCTTACGGTACGGTGGGACGTATTTCGAGAAGGGTAGAACTCTACGAATCATTTATAAAACCGGGCAGCCTTTGTTTTGAAATAGGTGCATTGGCTGGCAGCGAAATAAGGATTTTAAGATCACTCGGGGCACGTGTTGTGGCAGCCGAACCTCAACCTAAATTTGTTTCAATCCTTGAGACTCTTTTCGGTGAGGATAGCCAAGTGGACATTTTACCCGTTGGTGTCAGTTCAGAGAGTGCGGAAGAAGAGCTCTTTGTCGATAGTATGAACCCTAGTCTTTCTCGTTTTGCTTCTACGGTAGGTCAAGATAAACGTTTTGGTATGCATGCAACTCCAACGGGTTGGGATCAAAAATTTATTGTGCCAACGATTACCCTCGATCAAATGATTGCTTCATTTGGACTTCCTCATTTTTTAAGAATCGATGCATTGGGCTTTGAAAGTGAAGTTCTCAAAGGTCTATCATTTGCAGTTAATTTTATTTCCTTTTCTTTTTCTCATGACTGTCCTGATGTGGCTCTTCACTGTATCGAACAACTCAGTCACTTCGCTAACTACCGCTTTAGCTATTTAAAAAGCCAAAAATCAAACCACTTTGACTCCCGTTGGCTGCACGCCAATGAAATGAAACAGTTGATCTATAGTGCAAGTGGTCATAACAGTTGCGTTGAAATTTTTGCAAGAAAGTATGTATCTTATTAAGCTACGCTAGGCATTGCGCTTTTTCTTTTCGTTTGGATTTTTAAGCTCTCTAATCTTGCCGTCATCACCAATTTGGAGGATTCTACCAAAGTTGGCACGCTTTTCTTCGTAGATATTTAAACTCTTTACAACCGACCTGACAAAAGTCGGAAAAATCTCCGGGTCGAAATCGCGGGCGGCCGACTCAGCCATAATTTTAATGGCATCTTGGCTGCTATAAGCAGGCTTATAGACCCTTTTCATGAGAAGAGCCGAGTAAACGTCGGCAATGCTAACAATTCTTGCGTATAGATGAATGCCGTTGTCTTCATCGTCTTCTTTTCGTCCTTTTTTGCCGCAAGGATAGCCGCTGCCATCAAATTTTTCATGATGTTCATGAGCAACAATAGCGCACACTGGATCGATATCTGCCTTACCATCGATAACTTTCTGGAGCTCATCATGACCAAGAGAGGTGTGCGATTTCATCACTTCGAATTCTTCTTTGGTAAACCGACCGGGTTTATTTAGTATGTGATTAGGTACACAGGTCTTGCCAATATCGTGATAGAGTCCACATTGTGCGACAAGCGCGGTTTCCTTATTACCAAATGGTTTACTCATCATACTTTTAGCGATGACCGATGCGAACATAGCAACAGAGGCAGAATGATCATAAAGCGTTGGATCGCAGATAATCATGCGAGAAAGGGTATCGACGGTGGCTTCGCTACCTAATAGGTTAGATACCATATAAGAAGCGCTAGCCTTGACGGATGATACGACTTGCGAGTCTATACCGCCTTTGACGATCAGCTGGCTTGCATGGCTCAAGTGCGCGAAGACGTCAAAGGTTCTCTTGTCGAGATCAGGTGCTTTTTCTGAAAGTTTGTCTAATTTTCTACGGCGAATGTTATCTATCAAGTGATCAAATGCCGGTTTTTCTTTCTTGTAAATTCTGATATCGATATTGTCATATTGCTTTTGAAGGGCTTTCCACATCTGGTCGAGGAGTTCTTTGGAACTTTCAGTCTTTTTGACATATTCTACGAGCATGTCTCCGGCTCGAAAAAATATAGAACAGGGATACCTGTCAGCTTCGTAGAGAAAGTGAAACTGTTCCAAGTTGATTTTTGTGAAATGCCGCGCATTTTGCCCGGTGAGCTTTAATACCTTGCACCTTTTCAGTGTCTCTTCTGATAATTTAAATCGATTCATATAAAGCAGGCATCCCAAAAGCCAAAGACCATAAACACAAAATTCCCCCCTATTAGACGGGTTCGGATGTTCTAAACCTATCCTTTAGGCAAGTTATTGATTCGCTGAAATAAATTGGTAGAAGATCACTATACTTCGAAATTATTTGTCATATTGTCTTGCAAAAAAAGCCCTAAGTTTGTTAATTTTCAGGAAATTTCGACCTCAGACGCATATTTCAAATGGAGCTAACAAAATGATAAGAATCAATACTATATTTAGGATTCTCAAAGCCCTATCAAGCTTCTTTTTTATCCTCTTTTTATTGGAATCGAGTCGCGCTTATGGCCTGGAAGAGGGCCGGCAAGTTTTAACCTTACCGGAAGATTTTCCTGAATTGATCGATCAAGGAGGTTTAGGTAAGGGTGAAGTTTTGACGGGTTTCGGCGGCATAGCTTCAGCTGATCGCTTAACCAACAAAAAAGCCGTAAAAAGACGTCCGGTGATATTTGTTCATGGTAACGGTGCCCATGCTTTGGACGAAAAGTGGGGGGGGACCCATTGGCGTCAGTTTCTGCTCGATAACGGCTATAATGCTGCAGAAATTTGGGCCGTTTCCTACCTTGGTAAAGATAATAATAGAGTCCAATTTGACAACCCTCATAAATCAAATGCTCAAGATCTTGCGATTTTTATTAAAGCCGTTTGTGACTATTTGGAAGTTGAAAAAGTAGATCTTGTTGGGCATTCTTTGGGCGGAGGATTAATCAAGGCTGCGCTTTCTGGATATGATTTAGATGGAACCTACCACCAAGAGAAGCAACTCTTTGATAAAGTGGGAACCGTCGTTGCTCTCGCTGCCGCTTTTTACGGTCTAGGAGCATTTTCAATTGGCGAGTTTAAAACCGGTGGACCCTTCGAGCAGGGATCGCATTTTCTTGGAGATGTACTTGACGATACGCCTTTCGGGTCTAGCCAAAAAAATGCTCAAATCGGCGATTATCCGGCGGTATCAGAATTAGATAACGATCAAATCTTTTATGTATCAATCAATGCAATTGGAGATTTTGTCGACGCTCAGCATCGTAACACTTTCAGACTCGAAGGTGCTCATTTGAACGCTGGGCTCGACCTTGGAATTGGACTTGCCGGCCATGAAAAGATTATAAAAGACGAATCAGTCTTCGCGTTGGTTAAGCCTTTTTTAAACAGAAAACAAATGCAAGACTAAGCGCTCTTTTTTGTCTCTTCTGTTTGTTCTTGTTCTTGTAAATGATTGAGTGCTGAGGAAATTTGACTCCAATACTTGGCTTTGTTCATGCCGACACCAACGGCATTGAATCTAATTTGCCAAGTTTCTTTTTTACCTTTTACGCGTTCGATTCCGTTAATCGTTACAAGTTTATTCCCTTGCCAGACCTTGGCTAAGAAGTCGTGGGCGATTTCCACCTGAGTGCCGCCAAATACGGGAGTTTTGACTTCGATAATTCCACCTGATTCATCTAGTCCAAGTAAAGTCGCTGGTAATTGATAAGAGACAGGAACTCCGCTACTTTCTTGTTTATCACTTTCGACATTGACAGTACCAATCGATTCGAATGCAGCCTCAACGACATCTAAAAAATGCCCTAATCCAAAAGGACGTTTAATGTATTGGATCGTACCTGAAGAGCGTGCATTCAGCGAAGTCGTACCGACGATTGTTGGTAATTTATTGTTGTCTTCGAGAGCATTGTAGGCGTTTTTCCACTCGATACCTTTTGCATCATTTGTCAACTCATGAAGGTAAATACAAGTGGGGCCATGGCTGTGACTCATGTGAGTAATGGTTTGCATAGGTGATTTAACGAAGACAAGATCAATATCATAGCCATTTAATATTCTGGCGAACTCTTGCGCTCTTTCAGCTTTTGTATCGTAGTAAATGAGTTTTCTTTTTGATGATGTACCCTCTTCTTTAGCCTTTTCGGTGTGAAACTGTGGAAGCTTCTTCAACCATTGACGACCTTTTCCTATGATACGCCCCAAGGGAAACATATTGTAGACCGTGTCATTTTTTCGAAAGTTTGATGCGTTCTTGAAGATCGCTGGATTAAGGTTTGATTCATCAGGAACACAGATGATCGAAGAACGTGGTTCGATTTCTGTCGAGGATAGTGAGACAATATTTTCACCGCTGACACCAAGAACGTTGGCTTTGAAGGACACAACGATTTTAGAAGCCAAACCAGCATCATCTGAGCTTACGAAGTAAGGTGAAACGTTGGATAATTTACCCATAATTTCAGAAACTTTAGCTAGAAACGCACGGCTTTCCACCTTGCCTAAAAAGACTCCGGCAAACTGGCGATTGGCAAGTATGCTGACTTCTTCTCTTGTCTTATGCTGAAGTGAAACCAAGAGAGGAATTTTTCTAAGAATTTCGTCTTGCTGAAGCCGGTCATAAATGAGACCTGCTGTCCCGTCAACTAAAATAGCTTCGCTGAAAAGTAAATGAGGCATCTCTTGTTGGGCAAACTTTAGTGCGTCGTAAGCGGATGTAGCCGTCACGACTTTGTAACCTGCCTTGGAGAGTAGGGTTTGATAAACTAAGCCTTGCTCTTTCTTTTTGACACAAACCAAAATCGTATGTTTTGTTACTGATTTTGCAATACTATTAGTCAAAATCTTTTCCTATTGTCAGGTAAGACCGCAACATGCAGTCGCTCAATTTAAAGACTATTTCAGCTACAATGAGACATCGGAGAGATTCGATCTTTCCTAAGCAAAAAAGCTAACTCAAAAAATAGTCATTAAAAAACAGAGGGTTAAATTGTAAATGAGGGAATTTAATGTTGTTTAGGGAATTTGTCTAAGCTCCGTCGTTTAAGGTTTGAGTGCATCTACCCAATGAAAGTCTTTTTAAGAATCTTTCATTGGCTCCGATGACAACCAATGTAGCTAAGAAATTTTTGCTTAGTTGTTGAGGAGTAAAAATGACAAAAGTTCTCGTAGTAGATGATTCGATTACAATACGACATGAACTTAGGAGTTTGCTTCAAGGTGCGGGCTACGAAGTTTTTGAAGCTTCTGATGGGAATGCTGGCTTTCAAGTCGCTTCTGCCAATCCTGATATTGATGTCGTCTTATCGGATTTAAATATGCCCGGAATGGATGGACTTGAGATGTCAAAGAAGATTAAGTCTCTCGAGGGTCGTGAAGACTTACCTATTTTGTGTGTCACAACCGAAACCTCAGCACAATTAAAGGCAGCTGGAAAAGCTGCTAAAATCGCCGCGTGGATTGTAAAGCCATTCGATCACGAAAAGTTACTTGAAGTCGTTGAAAAGGTCCTGCAAAAAAGAACTCAAAAAGCCAGTTAAAGGCCCAAATAGGTAAGAAGGTTAAAAAGCATGCCTTTCAAGAAACCCATCGAAAGTCGATTCAAAGTATTAAAAGAAGGCGACAAGCTTCATCTCAGTGGGGTCATCAATCAAACAACGCAATTTGCACTCCTTAAAGATTTCATTTGCGATCAAAAAAATGTTTTCGAATTTAAGTCGGTTCAATCAGTCACTTGGCAGGGCCTGGTAAACTTTTGGGAGTATATTAAAGAGTTTGAAGGTGAGTTTATCTTCGAGCATATTCCTTACAATGTTTATCGATACTTGAGATTGATGCCGAGCTTAAGAACTTTCGTTACCATTAATAGTTTTGAAGTCTTAACTCTCAATATCCTCGATATCGAGTCTTCTTTAACAGCTCAAATGTTTAGTAAGCGGGAACTTCAGTCAGCTGCTCTAAGTCAGGGACCTATTGTCAGTATGTCGGAGCCTTTTCAATTGTTGGGTATTGCAGAACATTTTTGTCCTGATTACTTTCAAACTAAAGATACTCCTTCACCTGTGTATAGAAATAATTGGTGTAAACTCAATAATGACTTCGTTACTTTCATATACAACTACCTTTCATTTGCAAGCTGTATATCTGGTTTGATGGTTGATCAGGTCGATTCAATTAAACATGGGCTCAGGCAAGGGCTTAGCGAAATTAAAATCCGTGTCGCAAATATCGAGCAAGTCTTGGACTTATTCGGCTTCAATGTAGCAGAAGACCAATATGAAAAAGTCGAAGATTTACAAAACAGCATCTATAGAGATCTCGCCCGTATATCTATCGGCTTTCGGCATCTTCAGAGTCAGTATGATTTGACCTTGAGAAAGCTGCAATACTCGGTCAATGATCCATCTGTCAACCATCCTGAAACCTTACAACAAGACATCAGTGAGCTTCTTTCTTCGATCGATGATAGCGAGAAAATTCTTTTGAAAGACAATCACTTATGGAAAGACTTCTTTGGCCAATTATCAGGCTTGGCGGTTAGCAATCGCATCAAAGTAGACTTACTCAAGGTTATTCCCACAGGAATAACAGAAGAAACATTTGAAAAAGCCCATGAGTTGCTAAACACCATGGATCCTCTCCTCGAGTCTAACTGGAAAGATACAAAGAAGATTATTTTAGATGAACTTGAGCTTGTCGAGAAGGATTTTAGTTACTGCCATGGTCTAATCTTTCATTCTTTTGGCTTGCCTGAAATGATTGAAAACCGCTTGAACGAGAGGAAAGATTTACAGGAGTTGATAGATCGAGCTCTTTTAGATGAAAGTAAGGCTTACGAATATTGTAAGGGTTTTCTTGAAAGTATTGCAGAAAGGTTATCAACAGAGCAGGAACAGTTTTCACTTCTTTTTTATCTACCTATAAGTCAAGAGTTAGAGCCGATTGCCAAGCTCACCGAAAAAGTAGCTTAATCAAGCGATGCCTCGAGCGCATCAACAATAGCATAAGGATCTTGTAGACCAACCATTTCCTTAAATATCTCACCATTCTTAAATATAATCAGGTAAGGAATGGAGCGGATGCCCAGATGCGCAGCCATTTGTTTGTGGGTATCGATGTTTAATTTACAAAAGTCAATATCACCAACATACTCAGAAGCGATTTTTTCGATAACTGGACCTATGGTCTTGCAAGGGGCGCACCAGGGCGCCCAAAAATCGACTAAAACAGGTTTCTGCGCTTCAAGAACAAGGCTTTCAAACTCTGCGTCACTGATCTCTTTAACGTGTTCGGTCATTTAAACTCTTTCCTGGCATTAGGCATGCAATTTTTTTGCTTCTGCTTCTTTTGACTCAGAACACCTTATGCAATAACGCGCGAAAGGTAAAGCTTCTAAGCGCCTCAAAGAGATATCCTGTCCACAAGCTTCACACTGTCCAAACTGTCCATCTTCAATTTTATTAAGCGCAATAATCACTTGGTCGAGTTCCGCTGTTTCGACTTTAGCAAGATTTAGATCGGTATCTTGTTCGGAGACGTCGGATGCATGGTCAGCGGGGTGGAGAGGTATTCTAGATTGATCGCCGGTGGTTTCATAAGAAAGATCTTTTAATGCATGTTGTTTTAAACTTTCAATCGTTTCTTCTAGTGAAACCTTTTTTCCCAATAGTTTGCTTTTGATGGTCGTTAATTTTGAAGCTTCCATGATAAACCTCGTTTTTTAAAAGATAACTTTTGGCTCCACTGATTTATATCCCATGAAAAAACAAGCAAATGCTGTACCATCATTTAAGATATCTTAACATTTTGATATTTAGGGAAAAATTTTAGTCTTAAGCGGCGCCTTGGTGGCAATTGCCACCCTGTGTGAATTTTCGTCCATCAGCGTCGGAAAGTGTTAAGGAAGGCTGTAAAAGTTTACCTTCAGCAGCACAAAAGATAAGGCAAAGATCATCAGAACGCCGATGACGCTAATGATGCCGCCAGCTTTAAAGAGATCCTTCGTGGCAATTTTTCCTGAGGCAAATGCCAGGGCATTGGGTGGGGTACTAATCGGTAAGGCCATCCCCATAGAGCAGGTTAAAGCGACAATTAGAATTAGCATTTTGCTGCCTCCAAGATTGGTAAGAGCATCTATGTTACTCCCAAGTGCGGCCATGATCGGTAGGAGAAGGTTTGCCGTTGCGGTGTTTGACATTAACGTTGCCATAATGAGGGCGATCAATGAGCTTATGACGATAATCGCCATAGGGGCGAGGTCTTGAAAGGGAATGCTATCGATCAGGTGAGCACTTAAGCCTGTCTTCTGCATACCAAGCCCAAGAGCAATACCACCTGATATAAGCCATAAGACATCCCAGTTTAGCTTTTTTAAATCTTCTTTCGTAATGATTTGCGTCAACACAAAAGTCGCCACTGGGATTATTGCGACGACATAAGAGCTCATGCCATGCAAACGTCCGGATAACCAAAGAATGATAGTGCTGAGGAAGGTAACATAGACAACGATTGCCTGCCAGCTTTTTAAAAACTGACCTTTGATGACAACCTTCATGGTTTTTTGATTTGCAGGAAACAAGGCGAGCAGAAGTATCCAAGAAATAGTTAGCAATACAATGACAAAGGGTATGCCGAAACTCATCCAATCGCTAAAACTAATCGCTGTTGGGCCTGTTAGGTATTTCATAGCAACTGCATTTGGAGGAGTTCCAATCGGAGTGCCAATGCCACCGACGTTTGCCGCCATCGGAATACTTAACAGAAAGGCCTTTTTAGCGGGATCGTTGTCAGGGAAAAACGGCAATACCGGAGCTAAGATTGCCAACATCATTGCCGTTGTCGCGGTGTTGCTCATAAACATAGAGAACACAGCTGTTACAATCATCATACCAAGCATTAGAAATTTCGTCTGACTGCCAAAAGGTTTCAAAAGAACTCTGGCAAGATTGCGATCTAGTTTGTATTTGGAGGCAGCCATGGCGAGGAAAAAACCGCCCAAAAAGAGAATGATAATGGGCGAGGCAAAACTCGCCATGACTTCTTTGTAATTGAGCAGTTCACCAAAATTGTCTTTGGCTAGCAATGATTCTGTTCTCAGCCAAATCAGTCCTTTGTTAGATATCAGAAGTAACTCTGCCGTTATGATGAGGATGGAAGTCGCAAAAATCGGCACAGGTTCTAAAATCCAGAACAGTACTGCCATTACTAAAATCGCTAACATGCGTTGTTCGACAATAGTGAGTCCAACAATAGGAATCGTGTTAAGCGGAAGCGCCAAAATCAGAAGAGGCAGTAATATCGAAACAATAAGTTTAAGATGAGTTGTGTATGTTTTCATTCGGGTTCAGATCCTAGATTATAGATCGCTTCATAAAGGCGCGTTGCATCAAGAACATCGGTGTAGTTGGCTAAATCAGTTTCCCTAGCAATGATAAAGCTGGTCAGTTGATCTTTGACAATCTTTACAAGCTCTTCAGCTGTCCAAGGTTTAGCTATGTAGTAATCAAGGTGGCCCTGGTTGATAGCCTTGATCGTATCGCTATGACCTGCTTGACCGGTTAAGAGAAGTTTCTTTGAATGCTTCGTAGAGTCTTTATTATGGAGTTTAATCAGAAAATCGACACCTTTTTCACCTGGCATAACGTGATCGCATAGAATAAGCGCTAGAACTCTTTTCTCATTTTCTAAAGCATCAATCAACTGTTCTGCTTCTTCTGCACTTTCGGCAATTTCGATATCAAACTTAGAGGATAGGGGCTCAAGATCTTGTGCTGAACTATCGAGAACCTCTCTTTCATCATCTACGATCAGTATTGTATATTTATTCATTAAGGTACTCTTTCTGTTAATGTGAAATAGGTAAACGGACTGTAAAGCGAGTAAATGAGCCGACTTCTGAAGTGAGTTCGATAGTTCCATGATGCCGATAGATGATTTTTTTAACGATCGAAAGCCCAAGACCTAGGCCAAAACCAGTGCCTCTTTTGGTGGTGAAATTCGGTTCAAAAATCTTTTCCTGTAACTCTTTAGCGATACCTTGGCCGTTGTCTTCGATTTCAACGACAGCATAGTCATTGACGGTACTTTTTTGCAAAGATGTCTTGATTGAAAGTTTGCCGGTCTCTGCATCCATCGCATCTATTGCATTGGAAATCAGGTTTGTCCAAACCTGGTTGATCTGAGCAGGGTGGCATTTGACCAGCGGCAGCTTTGCATAGTCTTTTGAAACCTTTAAATGTTTAAGCTTATGTTGGAAGATCATCAGGGTTTCTTCTATACCCTGGTGGAGATCTACATCGCTCATGGTGGCTTCATCTGGTCGTGCGTAATTTTTTAAACTCTTCACCAGGCTTGAGATGCGTTCCCCGCAACTGTTTATATTTCTAAGAAAATTTCCAATTTGGTAGAATTGATCGAGTTCAGCGATGCGCTGAGCAATTTCTTCTTTGTCGAGATTTTTAAAAAATTGTTCAAAGACTTCTTTTGAATCGAGCTCCAGTAGCACCGCTTTGCGACTCGTATTTCTATCAAGAAACATTTTTTCAGCCTTTTTGGCTCGACTCCTTAATTCTTGAGTCGAAATAGGCGGTGCTGTTAATGCGAAGGAAAGAATGTCTAAACCCTTCTTACGAATGTCAGTCTGCCAGGAACGATTCAAAACATTTGGAATCAATTGCGTGATTTGATCGGATCCTCTTAGGAGTGCACTCGTTGGATTGTTTAACTCATGGGCAATGCCAGTTACGAGTTGTCCTAAAGTAGCCATTTTTTCAGATTCAACCAAGGCTGCTTGTGTTTGCGCGAGGTTTTCCAGAGTCTCTTCGAGCATGAGTTTCATTTCAGTTGAATTGCGTACCCGTAAATTAAGCTGCCTAAGAAGAGAACTCATAAATAAGTTGAGAAACGCTGGACTATTCTCTAACAACTCTACCATTTGATCCTTACTTAAGACCGCAACTTCGGTATCTTCGGTAGCCCTTAACGTCGTATAAGTTGGGCCACTTTTTAGAAATGACATAATCCCGCAAACAGCTCCAACGCTTTCTGATAGAATTTTTCGTTCCGTTTGGAAATCGATCATTTTTGTGTGGAGAACTTGACCCTTAGTGATAAACCAAAGGCAATCGTGTGTTTCTCCCTCTCGAAAAATAGTCTCGTCTTTGTTGAATGACTTGAACACGGAAGGCTTGCTATCACCGCAGTGCTGCTTCAGTTCGATAAGCAGCTCCTGCCAGAGGTCTTGATCGCTTGCTGAGCGGCTGTCAAGGAGGCTTCTGGTGATATTTCCCAAGCGATGAGTGAGTTCGATGCGATTTTTTTCGCTCGATAAAAACGCATCGCCAAGAATCTTATGAGGTATGATTTTGTTGTAATGGGTAATCTGATCCGGACAGTATTTAAGAAAAAACTGCCACACCAGTTCGCGTAGCGTTTCAGAAAGTTCATCAAATTGCCAAGGTTTGCCTAGACAGATGTCAATTGCAGATTGGTTGATACCATGTCTAATGTCTTCATAATTAGCTTGTCCGCTTATCAGGATATGATAACTCTTTCTTTCAGTCTCGCTGGCCTTTAATTTTAAAAAAAAGTCGATGCCGTTACCTTCCGGCATGACAAAGTCTGAAATCACAAAGGGGATGAGAGATCCTTCTTCTTTGAGGTCATTAATGACTGTCAAAGCTTCATCGATACTCAGGCAGGCTTCAACGTTGATCATTCCGAGAAATATTTTGTTGATATCGGCCGCAAGAGTATCAAGAACTTCTCGTTCATCGTCGATAATTACGACTGTGAAGGTTTTTTTATCCATCGACTAAGGCTTGATTGGTTATCAGGGGGAAAAATTCATGTCATTCGTGACCCTTTAAACATAGCTCTGCCCATGATTGCAGTCAAATTTAAATTTGACGTTTGAGAGACAATCAACCTTTTGAAAGAGTTTATCTAGAGGTTGGCGAAAAACTATTGCTTAAGCTGGGCCAGGGCGTCAATTACCTATAATTTCTGAGGACTTTACGCTTGCCAAGGGGCTGGACAGGGCGAGCATTATTCTTAAAAAGAGCGTGAAACTGGTCGATCTGGTTGGCGGAGACTTTAAGCGAGTCTTTTAATATCACCCAGTCGATATTCTCATAACAGGGAGGTTCCGTTAAAGAACCCATATAGGTATAAAAATTCTTTTTATTGGGAATCAAATTTGCGACGTTAAAGCTAAGACTTGGTCCTTTCTTGCCTTTAAACTTCGGAAAGTTTTTCCAAACAACAGCGAGTTGATCATTGTGCTGGTTTGATTCTTCGAAAAACACCGACAAAATTAAGACATGGCTGTCGAAGTCCTTGTGTAAAAGTTGCATCTCCATCTCATAAGGAACCTGATCGATGGTGTGTTCGCTTGGTAGGTGAAAGGTAATTTCTTTTAGTTCATAGTTTCTTCTTTTGTAGCGGAGATAACTGTCGGGATCATATTTAACTTTTAACGTATGACCAGTATGGTTC
>CAZBDM010000020.1:1395-19095 GCA_964490675.1 uncultured Oligoflexales bacterium | reverse complement strand
AAAACAACTTGAAACCCTAAGAAACATCCGGCTGCACATTGCGGCAAAGCAGCTTGCCGACATCAATGGTACAGCTGAAGAGCTTGTCAAAAGAGGGATTGTTACAGGTGTTGAAGACCGGATTTTAAAAGCACGGCTAACAACTGAACTCATTGAAAAGATCGAAGATTTAAAAAGCCGTCTTGATAGCAAAGGTAAAATCTTCGAAGACGAACTCTATATCTTTTCTGATCTTGCTGAAAACATAGACCAACAAGACAATCACTAAAAAATTAGTCTTTCGCTGTCAGAATTTGGACGCTGCCGTCATTTCTTATTGCAATGGTGTGCTCGAATTGAGCCGAGAGCTTGCCATCTACTGTGACTGCCGTCCATTTATCTTTTAAAATCTTCGACTCCCAGCTACCTTCATTAATCATTGGTTCTATCGTAAAGACCATACCTTTCGTTAACCGGGTTCCACGGCCTTTTTTGCCGTAGTGAGGAATCTGAGGTTCTTCGTGAAACTTCTTGCCAATTCCATGTCCAACAAAATCTCTTACAACACTAAATCCTAAAGCCTCAGCATGCTGTTGAATGGCATGACCTATGTCTCCAATGCGGCATCCATCTTTAACTTGCTCAATACCAAGCATCAGACAGTCATAGGCACACTTAGTGAGCTCTTTAGCGGTATCAGAGGCCTTTTCACCGACCAGAAATGTTCTCGATGAATCGCCATGATAACCATCCACGATTGGTGTCACATCGACATTGATGATATCGCCATCATAGAGAACGTGCTTAGGGTCAGGAATGCCATGACAAATCACATCATTAACGGACGTACATACCGACTTAGGAAAACCTTTGTAGTCAAGTGGAGCAGAAATGGCTCCTTTCTTCTTCGTCAACTTAACGACAAAGTCATCAATATCCTGGGTACTAATACCAGGCTTAATAAAGGATGCAACTTCGTCTAAAAGCTCACATGCAAGCTTTCCAGCAACGCGCATCTTATCAATTTCTGCATCTGTCTTTAAAACTATCAAAATCGACCTTTCATCTTAAACCTAAAATAATTTCTCTAAACCAATCTGGGTCAAGCGTGTTGACAGATCCGCTCACTTTTTTTGAAAGTGAGCGATTAACTGTCATGCAAGCATAATGATGCACCAAGACACTCATCAACTCCAAATCATAAAGCTCACCATGAACCTTCTTTAAGAGGTCAAAGTCTGGCGTCTGCGAACTTAGAGACTTAGCATAAGACATCAAGGCCAGATCAAGTTTTTTATTGGTGTGACTTAAGCGATCGCCCCTCATCTTCGATAAGCTGTGGAAATCAGGAAGGTAATTAAGGTCGGGCCAATTGATAAAGATCCCGCTTAGACGGCCATCGACAGCTCCTTCTGAGCCAATTTCAAGGTTTAATCCAACAGTTTTGGCAGAATCGATTAAGATTTTTTCTATCCAGTGCTCCTCCTTAGAAGACTTGGATATCTTAATCTTTACAGGCTCACCAGCCAAGCTTAGCCTAAACCCTGCTGCGTCCCTTTTATCGAAGCCTAGCTCATTAAGTCTTTCGATCACCTCATCGAAGTCAAATGATCTCACTTTTATAGACTTATCATAGCCAGGATGATGTCTCAAAATGGGAGCAGAAACAAGATCACCCAAGAATCCTGACCCGAACCTTAAAAGAGCTCCCCTTGGCGTCAAAGCAGTCATTAATTGTCTAAAAGCTTTAGATGAAAGAAGCTTGCTTTTTAAATTCCAACGAATGACGGTCAGAAAAGGCAGTGAAACCTTTCTTTTACAGTCAAAAGGTTTGTCAGGAGGACGACGATCAATGCTTGCTGGCTTAGTGCCGGCTAGTAAAAAAGCAATATCAGCTTTTTGCCCTTGCTTGAGAGCAAGCTTGGGAAGAGACTGCTTATATGCTTTCGAAGGATTAAGACTGAGTCCATCTGTTGTTTTTTCAAAGTTATACACCCCAGCACATTGAAAACGAAAAACCCCCCGACTGAAGCTTTCTGTTTTTTTGTAAAGGCTGACACCGTTAAAAACATAAGGGCCGAAGGGTGGCTTTTCTTTCCAAATGATCTTTAGCGTCAATGCTGAAGTTTTTATCTCAAACTTCGGTACATTCCATAAACCACCACTTTTTTTATAGGCGACATCAAGAAGATTGTTTCTAATAAAATGTGCAATATCATCAGCTGTAACTTCTTTTTGATTCCACCAATAGATTCCAGAGCGCAGCTCTAGATTCCAAAGGTGCTGGCCACCAATCTGTTGCTCAGAAACATTTTTTAAAATGAGTGGCTCTGATTTCTTTTTTTCCAGATTAACTCTCGTCAAAGGAGGACAGGCAAGTCTTCCAATAACAGGGTCATTGCCAAGCCATAAATCGGCTTTTTCATTGGAGATTTCTGGGTGAGGCCAACCTGCTATGGAAATTTCTCCAGCAATAAGGCTAGAGTTTAATAGACTGGGACAAAGAGCGCACGCAGAGACCAAACATATTAAAAAAAGCATTTGACTCTTAGGCAGTCGTTTGCATCTTGGCCGGGCTGACTTAGGATCTTGATAGTGAAACAGCATCAAAAAAACCATGAAGTTATTCTCATAGGATATAATATTACCAGCTTATCAACGGCATTCCATTTGCAAAAAGCTGGCATCAAAAATATTGCTATTTTCGATGATAAACCAGACGATTTATCCAAGGGCTCATTGCCCGGAACGCTTTGCGGAGGCATGATCGACAACTTCAGTCGCATCTGTGTGGCTCATGGCGAAGACTTTGCAAAAGAGCTTTGGCAGTTTTCTCATCATGCTTTCGATTATCTTCAGAACTTTCTAATCTCAGAAGCTCTTAATCACAAGACGAACATGAGATTACGGCTGATTACCTCTTTAGCTGAGTTAAAAGAGGCTTCGAAAGCCTGCAAAAGCCTTCGAAATGCTGGGTTTGAGTGTCAACTTATCAAGCCAGGACCAAACCACCCTTTGACCAATGGGCTTGGCGGTGAAGTACTTGCCGTTCAGCGCGAAGACCACAGAGGAGGCTGGGTCGATCTTAATGAACTGCATCTTCTTTTAGAAAAAGAAATCGGTTTTCAAATGTTAAAGGAAAAGATCACTAGCATTAAATCGCTATCAAGAGAAATCCAGATAAAGACGAAAAATGCTCAGTATCACTCAGAGCTTGTTGTTTTTTGCTCCGGCTATTCTGCTAATGTTTTTTTGCCAGAGTTAAAAGAGGTGTTTGTTCCCATTGTCGACCAGTGGCAGGTATACGAGTGGGATCCCACGATTCAATGGCAAAAACCAGGTTTATTTTTTACCTCTAATCACACCTATGAATGGGGGGTAAGCTTAGATAATAAAAAAGTCGTGGTCGGAGGTGGACGCTATAAGAGAAAATTTGCTGGGATTGCTTCTGATTGCAAGGAATATCAAGCAGACATCGAACTCCTACTGGCTGAAAAATGCAAAAAATATTTTAAAATTCCGACTTTTCAGCCGCAACCGGGCCATCTCGGCAGAAGTTTTATTGACTACCGGCCTTGCGATGAGTTACCGGTTATTGGCCCCTTATTTGGTGATGAGAGAGTCTTGATTGCAGAGGGATTTATGGGCAACTCGGTAGTGCTTGGATTTTTTGCAGGCCAGTGTTTATCTGAGTTAATCAGCAAAGGTCAAGCTAAGCAACTGCCACGCAAGCTTTGGCCGCAGAGACTGCGTTCTTTAGGTGAGAAATGATGAACAACAAGAAAGCCTCCATCAGTCGCATCATTAGCTGTCCAAAATGCAAAAAAAAGTGTCGTTACGACGAGTCGAATCCTTATAGACCCTTTTGCAGCAGCCGCTGCCAAGACTGCGACGTCATCGATTGGGCGGAAGAGCGTTACAGTCTACCAGGCCGTCCAGCAGAACCAGAGGAACTTGCCTCAGCACTTATCGGCAAGAAAAACAACGAAGAAGATCTATAGGGGGTTTTCAGCAAAGCTTAAACTCTTAACAGGCTTACCTTCTATAAGGTGACTCTGAATGATTTGTTCACAAGCCTGTTCATCAACGAGCTTGTACCAAGTACCCTCCGGGTAAACCACAGCAATGGGACCTTTTTGACAAATACGAAGACATCCAACTTTACTTCTGAAAATACTTTCCGGTGTGAGACCCAATTCTAGAAGGCGCCTCTTTAAGAAAGCCCAGACATCTTTTCCCTTAGATTCCTGGCAGCACTTTGGTCCCGTGCAAAGCAGCATATGTCTTTTGTAACCACCAATATTATGTTTCTTAACGATCGCCTCTAAAGACTTATCTTGATCGGTCACAGTTTAAACCTCCGCTGAGAATATTTTTGGAAGAAGGTTACCGGCCTTTCCAAGGAGCACAAGATCAACGTTTGCATTTGTTTTTTCGAGGTTTACAAGAGCCGTGTAAGCTCCAGACCTTTTGGCAATCTCAGAAAGACCAGCAGCAGGATAAACCACTCCACTTGTTCCGACCACCAAAAACACGTCACAATTCTCAGAAGCTCGGTAGGCTTTGCTTAAGGTATCTTCTGGCAGCATTTCACCAAACCAAACCACGCCTGGTCTTAACCAACCTCCACATTTAGGACATTTATGAGACGTTGGCCTTTTTTCTTCAGGATGGTCCTCTTCAAAGGGGCAAGATAGGCAAACGTTTTTCCAAATGGTTCCATGCAGTTCTAGAATATTTTTACTACCAGCTTGGTGGTGGAGTCGATCGACATTCTGAGTGATGAGAGTAAACCGCGCACATCTTTTTTCCAGCTCAGCAAGAGCAAAATGAGCTGGATTTGGCTTGATATCTTTGAGTTTCGTTCTTCTTTCTTCGTACCACTGCCAGACAAGTTCAGGATTATTCTCAAACCCCTCAGGTGAAGCGAGCTCCATAGCTGATCGACCCTTCCAAAAGCCACCTTCACCTCTAAAGGTCGGAACACCGCTTTCAGAGGAAATCCCAGCACCAGTCATGACGACCAAGGACTTTGACGAGTGAATCACTTTGCTCAGCTTTTTGATCGAATCTTCAAGATTCATAAGCTTTTGACACCTTCAAAACAGACTTTCGCGTCAAGAATTTCACCTCCGACTTTCTCAACAGCTTGTTTTATATAGGAATGATGCTCAGGCGCAGCAAAAATCGCCATAACTCCTCCACCGCCCGCACCACATACACGCGAAAAATGCGCTCCTGCTGCTTCTGCGGTATCAGCGATTTTTTTAGTTAAGTCTGTATTGATATTTGGCCAGAGCTCGCAACGTAAGCGCCACTCCCTATGTGACTCTTCCAAAGCTTCGCCAAATTCATCGTGTTCGATGTGCTGCCAGCACTTATGGGCAAGCCTTCCTATTTCTTCAAATCTTTCGAGAAGAAGCTGATCGCCATCGAAGATTTTTTTGAAAATTTCCCAATTATTAATGGCAGACTGACGCGAGCTCCCGCTGTAACAAACAATGAGGTGGCGATTTAAGACTTTTGCGTGGTCATCTCTGTAGGTTTTCACCCGCGGTCCATCGAAAGGAAATGAAATACCATTGACCCCCCCTCTGATAGCCCCCCAATAATCCTGACAGCCTGTCGGTGAATGAATCAGCTTAGCTTCAAGATTTTGACACAATCTTGCTAGTTCATAATCATCTAAATCAGCTTCTTCTGTTATATTTTGTCTCATCTTCCATAAAGCGGACACCAAACTGACTGCCAGTGCTGAAGAACCACCAAGCCCGGCACCCGCGGGTGATTGAGCAGAAGTCTTGATTTGAATAGGTGGGAATTCTTTTCTCCAAAGAGCCGATAAAACAAGCCTTAAAAGCGGTAACTTAGAAGATTCATTAGTGGTTAAATGATCAAAGTCTCCGACGACTTTGATGCCTTGATCGCTGCTTTCGAGAACGTAATTTTGTCCTTCAGAAAGGCGCTCAATGGCGGTTGTGGCATGAAGATCAATCGAAACATTGACCGTCATTTTTTCCTTGAGTAGGTGATGAATCGGCCAAAGATCAAGTGTACCTCCAGCTAAATCGATACGAGTGGGCGCCGTCACAACAACCGAGTCCATAAATCTTTCCCCGCAGTTAAAAAGACTGTTAAGATCAATCCATATAGTAATCCCTGATTGTGAGATAGAAAATGGTAAATCAAATTTCCGATAAGTCGCTGCGCCTTTGCTACTGGAACGCAGAACCAAGAGTCGTTGATCCGCACCGTATGCACCTTGAAGAAGTCTTGAAAATCCTTGGTGCTATCGAGCTTAAGACAATTAAGTCCCTCGACGACCCGAATCTAATGCCCAGCGATCTGATTATCATTGCAGCACAGGCGATTCCAGAAGAGGACTTTCCCAACTGGCTCTCCGGGGTGAGTCAGAGAATGAGCCTGCAAGGCCGCATCTGGTTACCAGCTTTAATACTTGCCGACTCTTCACTTAATGCGCTTAATGAGATTCTAGAGCAGGCGTCAAAGATGAACTGGTATTTCGATATCATTAATCCCGATCACATGAGCTCTCTTCCTATACGTGTGGCAAATCTTTTGCGTATCCATGATCACCTGCACGAGCTTGGTCGCTATGAGGAAACCCTTGATAAGTTGCAAACAAAAGTAGAATCTCTCACTGCACAGCTCACTGAACTCAGAGGAGGCGGATAATTTGAGCCATTATTGCGTAGATGATCTGTCAAAAAGAGAGCTAATTGCCCGTTTTGTGATCGAGACAAGATCAACAGGTCACATGCTTTCCTATCTCGACTATGAAGTTATCGACCGTTGGCTTTTGGCGGCAAGAGGAGACGCCGATGCGCTTTTATTGACATTGGATGAGGTTCTTCCTGAATACTTTTCGAATAACCATGACAAAAGAATATCGAGATCGCTCAGAGGAATAGAAAAGAAAGTTTTATCGTGCATAAAAACATCACCATTAACCTGAAATAAACTTTTGACAAAACTTAATTCACATCCGAGTATGGTGTCTTTAGAAACACTATTGACTCAACCCTCAGGAGGGATAAATGGCAGGAAATATAATGGAAATCACCGACAGTGACTTCCAAGAGAAGGTTCTTAAGGCTCCAGGTCCTGTTCTTGTTGATTTTTGGGCACCTTGGTGTGGTCCTTGCGTTGCTATTACGCCAGTACTTGAAAGTTTGGCAGAAGAATACCAGGGCAAAGTGACCATTGCAAAGATGAATGTTGATGAAAATGCAAACATACCGGCAAGCTACGGTGTTCGTTCCATTCCTTATATGGCCCTCTTTAAAGACGGTGAAGTTTTCGACTCAATCGTCGGTGCAGTTCCGAAAGCTCAGTTGAGCCAGCTTCTTGAAAAAGCTACCCAGTGAAGCCAAATAAAAAGTGAGTTGGATCTTAAGATAAGATCCAACCTTGTTTTTTTGATATCCACTTTGATTAGGCATGGGGTCAATGTATGGAAGCAAAAAAGAAGGGTGACTTTGAAAGAGAGCTGTTAGCCAATGCAGTGCGCTTTGCTGGCGTTGATGAAGTCGGTAAGGGATGTATTGCTGGTCCTGTTTTTGCGGGATGTGTTGTGCTTGATTTCGAAGCTCTTGACTCTCTTTCCGACAAAGACAGATCGATCATTAGAGATTCAAAAACCTTATCTATCAAACAAAAACAAAAAGCTCTGGAAGTGTTGTCATTTGTCGCCTTAGAAAGACGTATTGGTTATGCCAACGTCAGAGAGATTGAGCTACTAGGGATCCAGAAAGCTACTTTTTTGGCCATGCGCCGCGCTGTCGCACAACTGTCTAAAGCTCCGGAGCTTCTTCTTATCGATGGCAATAGGTCGGAAAAAGACTGGGATATTCCCCAGCGGACGATCGTCAAAGGCGACAAATACTGCTTTTCAATTGCAGCAGCCTCAATTATTGCAAAAACAAGCCGCGATCAGCTCATGTCAAAACTCGCCCAAAAGTATCCACAGTATGGCTTCGAAAAACATGTCGGCTACGGCACTAAATTTCATCGCGATGCATTGAGAGAGCACGGTTTTTGTGACATCCATCGAAGAAACTTTGCACCTATTAGTCAAATGAAAGGTGCCGAAGTGAGTTCTTAAATCACTTCACGAATGCTCTTTATGTGTCTATTTTATCGACTATGAGAGAATATCAATCATTTGCCCGCCAGTGTGAGAGTTGGGTTCAAGATAGGTTGACACACCAAGGCTGGAATTGTCTTGCAAAAAACTACCGACGGCCTGGCTGTGAAATCGATCTTATCTTACAGCGTCATCTCACCATATGTATTGTCGAGGTAAAGGGAAGAAGACATTTCTCCAACGACGTTGACAGCCTTGTCGCGATGATGAGTTACAAAAAAAAACTCGCTCTTAAAAGGGGGGCTCTACATTATTTGACAGAATATGATCCTGAATACTCGCAAGTCATCTTCGTACTGGCTGTTGTGGAACAAAAAAAGCCGACTGACGAGCCGGCATTTCACTTCTATTTTGATCAGATTTAATCTTCTTTCTTCTCAGGCTCTGGCGCTTTTTCTTGTTTAATTGCAACCGACTCTCTAAGGGCTTTGTTATCAATTCGAAGACTCTTGATACGAGCGGCCTTTCCGGATAGCTGACGAAGGTAAAAAAGACGTGATCTCCTCACCCGACCGGAGGCTAAGAGTTTAATCTTGTCGATATAAGGCGAGTGCATGGGAAACACCCTTTCGACTCCGATGTTGTTGGCTGAAATTTTTCGGACGGTGAAAGAACCGTTGGTCGTCCCTTTTTTAATTCTCAAGCAAACACCTTCAAATGACTGAATGCGGTATTTTTCTTTACCTTCTTTCGAGGTGCCTTCCTGGATTTTATAATCGACTCGGATGGTGTCACCAGCTTTAAAATCAGGGTGCTTTAACTTCGCTGGAAAGTTCTTTTTTTCAAATGCTTCAATAATTGGGTTTCGCATCTTATTTTACCTAATATATAAGTACTTTGTTTTGTTGTAATAAATACCCAAGTTGTGCCTTAAAAGACAACAAGGTTTAACCTTTTACCACAAAACATAACGATCGCCAAGAATCTCTATAGAATTTTAACTGCTATGAATAGCCGCAGAAGACCACTCTTGTTTGACATCTAAAAAAACCTGCCCCAAGTCTTCCCGATCAGAGGTGTCAATTCTCGATCTCAGTTCAGGCATAAGCCTCTCTTCAAGAATCTCAAGGTGTTCTCGCGTTAATTCCGAAAAAGCTTTAGTTTGTGATTTTAATGTCTTAGCAGATTTTTTTGAAAAAACTTCGCTCAACTCGATCATCCGATCCGTGATCTCTTTCTGCCGACAGAGGCCCCGCTCAACAAGCCGTTCAGCTCCTGAAAAGAGACCAATAATTTCCGGATATATGTAATCTTTTTCTAGGGTTAAATAATAACCAACAAGACCCTCCAAAGATTCAAAAGCCTTCTTGGCGGCTTTTGCGGTTTTGCTACTCTCAAACTCTTGTAACTGACCACGAATGAGATCGTGCTCCGATTTCATCAGGAAAAGGACATCCATTTCTGTGCCTCGCGTTATACATCTAAAACCATGCCGTTATTACTTTTGGAATTGCTTGCCTATGATGTAGCTTAGAGACTGTAATTCTGCAAGAGTTGTTTTCTAAACTATATTATCCACAATTACGGTGGTATAAATGATCGCAATGGCATACGGGCTAATTTTTGAGGCAAGGAAATATGACGACGCTAGATGAAATCAACTCAAAAATCTCAGATCGTTTCCCAATAAGTGTCAAAGAAGCTGGATGGCTTTTTCAAAATGCCTCTATGCAAACCCTTTCTGAACTCGCTCTGAAAGCTAAGTCATTTTTTCACAAGGCTGACGAAGCGAGCTATCTGATCATGGCTATCGTAAACTACACAAACGTATGCATTGCCAAATGTGACTACTGTTCTTTTTATCGATTTCCTCACCATAAAGACTCATACCTGCTGACACACGAACAAGTCTTCGAAAAGATCGATGAGCTTATTTCCTACGGCGGAACCCTTGTAGGTTTTAATGGCGGTTTTCATCCTAAGTTGAGAATAGAACATTATGCTGATTTATTTGAGGCCATCCATAAACGCTATCCTACGATGACCTTTTACGAAATGACGGTCGCTGAATTTATGTTCTCTTGTAAAGTTTCAAAAATGCCTTATGCAGAAGGTGCAAGAATTCTAAAAAAGGCTGGAACCCAATGGGTAACCGGTGGTGGCGCAGAAATTTTAGATGACCGTTTTCGAAAACGACATAGTCCAGGAAAGTTCACTGTCGAAGACTATTATCTAGCCCAAAAAGCAATTTTAGATGCTGGTATGGGTTCAACAGCAACGATGGTCATTGGGTTTGATGAGAGTCTCGAAGAGCGCCTTAACCACCTCGAAAGACTAAGACGTTTCCAAAGGCAGGAAGCTGGCAGATTAGCTAGTTTTCTTTGCTGGACCTACAAACCTTGGAATAACGAACTGGGTGGTAAAGAGATCGAAACCGAGGAATATTTGAGATGGCTTGCCGTCTGCAGGATTTATTTAGACAATTTCAAACATATTCGCACTTCCGTTTTGACTAAAAATGAAGAAGCTTTAGACGCCTTAAAATACGGCGCTAACGATTTTGACTTACCTACTGAAGATGAAGTCACGCAAAAAGCTGGCGCAACGATCTCTAAAGACTTTGATGATATTTTGGCCAAAGGTAAGAATCTAGGCTTCAAGCTTACTCATAGAAAACCTTTTGCTATTAATTCAACTTCAAGCAAAAAATACCGTCACGAAAGAGGTTTACCTCTCTAATTTTTCGATCGTGTCCAACTTCATTTTACGCAAAAGATTGACGACAAAATCCAGCCCATAATAAACTAATTAAAGCAATTCCCCCCTAAATTTCAGGCTGGATTATGACAAGATTTTTAGTTTCATTTTGTCTAAGTTTTTTTGTCTTAAGTCAATATAGCTCAGCATATGCGAGCGAGAGGGCCGACAATCAAAAGATAATTTCATGGATGAAAGAACTTGCCACTAAAAATGCAATCATCAGCTTTTCAGTCGAAGGCTATTCAGAAAACAAAAAGCCTGTTGGGCTGTTAAAAATACGGAAGTATCCTAACAAAAAACCTTTTCTTTTCTTCAATGGTGCCCACCACGGTAACGAGACGGTAAGCGGCGAGTCGGTTATTGCCTTAGCAAGCTATATTAGTGAACGCCAGGACTCGCCAGAGGTTGACAAAATATTAAAGCACTTTGATTTACTGATTATACCCGTTGTAAATCCTGATGGTTGGGATTTAAACTCACGTTACAATGCTCGTGGTTACGATGTAAATCGCGATTATAGTTTTTCAAAAGACAAAAGTTTGAAAACATTCGAAACAGCAGAAGCACAAGTCGTAAGAAATATTTTTGAAAATTTTGATGTTTTTGGTGCACTTGCCTTTCATGCTGGCACAGAGTCAGTTTTATGGCCACTTTGTTTTTCCCCTCAAAAAACAAAAGACCATAATTTATTCTTCACACTGGCAAGAAACACAGCAAAGAGAATGAAGCTGCCGTCGATAGCTCAATCATTTTTTGACTACCCGTCAGAAGGTGAATTTGTCGATTTTGCTTATTTAAACTATGGTACTTTTGCTTTAACACTCGAAATTTCTACTGATCCAAACCCTAAGGAAAAATCAGAGCTTTTTCTGAGAGCAATAAATGGCAGCCTTGGATTTGCTAATGACCTAATCAAGCTAAGAAAAAATGAGCTCAAGATTGTTGAGGCATCCAACGCCCCCTCAAAACTTGTATTTTCTGAAGATGTAGTACCAGAATCAAGAACAGCGTCTAATTAACCACGAGATCTTTTATTGTAGACCGAAAAGTGGATTCTGTGTTGTCGCCATCAGCTTGTAACCAAAGCCCGACAGTCTTGATTTCCTTATCGAGGGTTTTTTCAAAGCTGTACCAACCGTAAGCGTCTTTTTTCCAAGGGATAAGAACATTAGTGATACTGTTAGTATAGGGACTAGGCCAGCTATCAAGGACAGAGGACTTGATCGAAGCTAAGTAGCTCATCATACTATCTGACGGCAGCTTCATAACCTTCTTTATCATTTTGATCCAAGACGGCGCAAAAAATGGTACAAATGGGGCGTCGCCAGATACCACCAAAGCGACACGAAAGTAAGCGTCGTCACCGTCTTTTTCCTTCATCTGATCGATAGATTTAATATTTAAACTTCCTTCCTTTTTCCATTTGAAAGAAATATTTTTGACTGATCTTAATTTCTCAAAAGACATAAGCAAAGCTGAACCCGAGGAGTTTACATCAGCGACCAGAGAACCATTTTGAAAGGTATATTTTGTTGGCTTAACCTTGCCATCGAATTCTATGTGGGTAAAAGATTCCTCACTTAACTGAATCTGACCTGCAAGAAGACTTGAAGAGAAAAGTAACATGATGAATCCAATAAAAAATGACATATTGTGACGCTCCCTAAATTCCAGAAATCACCTCTTTAACATGCTTTTTGCGATTTCTGGCAACTGGCAACCTCGTACCATTTTCAAGTTGCACTTCCATTTTTTCTCCGCCAAAAATCTCAGAAATTGCTTCTACTTTAGCAATGCTATGACGGTGTAGTCTAATGAATTTGAGCGGATCGAGTCTTTTCTCCAGGTAAGTTAAAGATTTATTGTAAGTGTAGTCAATGTCTCTCAAAAAAACCCTTGTCACGTGATTTTCACTTGAAAAATAAACGATTTCATCTACCTCAAAGATCTTCTTACGACTGCCAACATCAACTATTATTTTTGATAGGTATTTTTTATCTGAAACAAGTTGCTCATCAAGCGCAAAGAAATCATTGTTTTTATCTTCTTTTAGTGCACTGATTGCTTTTTTTAGAGCATCCTCAAGTCGCAAGTCGGTAAATGGTTTTAACAGATAGTCAAGCGCATTGACTTCAAATGCCTTGACGGCGTATTCATCGTAAGCTGTCTGAAAGATAAGTTGAAAAGGCCTTTGCTCGAGCTGCATAATCATATCGAATCCACTAAGCTCAGGCATTTCTATATCTAAAAATACTATATTTGGTTTAAAGTCTTCAATGAGTTGAAGACCTTCGACACCGTCCTGTGCTTCTTTAAGCTCAGAGTTAGGGTGCTTTTTCTCAATAAATGACTTTATTCTCGTGCGAGCTAGCTGCTCGTCGTCAATAATAAGAATTTTAATCATTACAGTCTCTCTCCTGTAAAATGGAATCGGACAATAGTCATATTTTCGTTTAGTTTTCCAATATAAAAAGCCGCCTTTTCGCCGTACAGTAACTGCAGTCTTTTCACCGTATTTTTTATGCCAGTACCAGTTCCATTATCTTTTTTTGGTTGATAAAGCGCTCCGCTATTTGTTAGCTCGACCTCAAAAAAACCCTCGTCAGTAGGGTTAATCTCAAGCTTAACTTCACCTCCCTTGCGGGATTTTGAGATACCATGCTTGATTGAGTTTTCCACGAGAGTCTGCAATACGAGGGTAGGGATAAACTTCTGCTTAATTTTTTCATCTACCTTAATCAAGTAGTGAAGCCTATCACCAAATCGCATTTTTTCTAATGCAAGATAGCCCTCAACTATCTTGATCTCGTGGTCAACTGTCGCAGTCGTTTGCTTTGAAGAGTCCAAAATTAGACGATAAAGACTAGCAAGCTTTTGTATCATTTCAGCAGCGTGATTCTGGTCGATTGAAATCATCGTCAATATACTATTTAGACTGTTAAATAAAAAATGAGGGCTCATTTGCTTTCTCAACGCATCAAGTTCAGATCGAATTTGGGACCTTTCAAGCTCAAGCTTTTCTCTCTCTTGATTTTTAAGACTTTCTATATGATTTAGAATTCTTTCGCCAAGCACTCTTAAGGTTTTCAAAAACTCCTGAAACTCAATGAAGTCAATATCAGGGATTTCTATATGATATTTTGCTGCGTCGTATTGACGAAAGACTCTCTCGAGCTTGTTAATTGGCTTGACGAGCCGTCTACCAAAAAGTATCGAAAGCCACATCATGAAAAGAACAACTATGAGTATTAAAACGATCGATCCTGCAACAGAATTACTCAATTCAGCAAAGGCTACCTTAGACTGTTGAGCAACGACTACGTCTATGGCAAGTTCACTAGTTTCTTTTTGAGGTGTCTGTATTCTCCAAAGTGCTGATGCCTTGACGTAATCGGCATCTTCTTTCGATCGGCCTAGTATATTTTCTTCACCGTACTTGACGAAAACATCAGTTTTTTCGGGGATCACCACTTCGGCGAGATTGTATAGTCTTCTCACAGGAATAAGCGCAACAAGATAACCATTAATCTCGCTATTTACCCCTTTTAGAGGATAAATAAAATATACGGCGATTTTACTTTCAGCTTTTTTAGAAGAAGCTTTTTCACTTAGTTTTTTGAAGTAGTTTTGAAAGTTTGCGACAGAAATGAAAGCTTGATAACGGTGCTTTAAAAGAGGATCCGTTGGCCAGTTCTCTATGGTTTTAATGATCTGGGAGGGAGCTTCGATTTCGCTAGCATATAATGGTGCAGCCGAAACGGGTTGGCTTTTTTGATCAACAAGGAAAAGAGCTGCAATGCTCTGGTGTCCTTCTTGAAACCTAGAAAGTTTATTATCTGCTTGATCGATGAAGTAGAGACTTTTTAAAGACCTTACGATATCACCGTCACCGCTTAGAGTTTGTAAGCCGACTTTAGTTCTTGATATTTCATCTTCGAATCTGTCAACAATTTGAATCGCTGATAGTTCTAGATCGCCTGTGACTTTTTCTTTAATGAGTGAAGACAATTGCTTAACGAGAGGGTATGAGACAAGCAGAACAGGTAGACAAGTTGCAAAGACGACTAAAACTATGAGGTTGACTCTAAAAGAGTGGAAAAGACCTTTTAGTTTCTGTTCATCTTTCATAAGAATTGGCCATCTTTTGCATAAATTGGCATGTTTCAGTTTCGTTTTTTAAACCTTGCAGATAGAATCTGAGTCCTTTCGATACACTCCTCCAGACAATGTCCATCTTGTTGCTAAGAGGAATCGATTTAGTAAACTTTAATTGTTCGTTAACAACCTTTAGATCAGTTTTTATTCGTTTGCCTTCTAAGCCTTGAAAGGTAGGAATCCTTCTACCTTGTTCCATCCAATAAATTTGTGACTCTTTGCTGACCAGGTGTTTGGCAAGTTTTAGAACGAGCGGGCCAGACGATTTTTTTAATGAATCATTCGGGAAAAACATTGCATGGGTGGCTCGGAAGGAAAGCATCTTTTTATTTTTTTCAAATGCGGGTAAACGCGCTACAGAGAAATCTCGTCCAAGAGCTTTCTCACTTTCCTCAAAGTCCCAATCACCATTGATGGCATACGGGAAATCGCCTCGGTAAAACTTCTCAGTCACACAAGTGTAACCGCACTCTGATGGAACAATACGGTTAGAAATTAGTGTTTTGTACATACCAAGAGCTTTCCTGCACGCTTCACCATCTAGGTTAATTTTACTATTTTTTAAGGGGTAGCCTCCAAAGCTTAAAAAGAAAGAAAAGTAGTTATAGGCACTCCCTAAATCAAATGCCACGATTGGCTGAGAGCCGGGAAATTTTTCTTTCTTCTGTGTGATGAGCTGTTGCCAGGATTTGGCCGGGTCTGCAATAAGCTTTTTATTATAAAATAAAAGCAAATGGTTTCCCGATAGAATTGGGATACCAAAGAGTTTGCCGTCCACAGTAACAGTTTCCAAGGCTCTTTTAGACAAAGCTGCTACATCAAATGCAGCCGGAATCTGGGACAATTCAATTTTAGACTTAAGACTGACAAAATTTGACGGTGCCATGACAATATCGGGTGCTTTATTAGCTTCAATTTGTGTAAAAAGCGCTGGCTCTAAATCAACTCCCGACTCGAGGACGATTTTCACTTTATTTTTTTTGGAAAATTGATCGACAAGTTCCTGCAAAATCTTTTTTTGAAAACTATCCTGGTTATGCCAAAAAACGATGGCCTCGGTTTCACTGGCATAGGTCGTCTCAAAACCCAGACATAAGGCAAAACAAGCAAAGATTAAGTCTTTTAAATGAAAGAAATCGTTCATTTTTTAGCCTGAAGTAAATCATTCCATACAACTCCCTATTCGATTGATTATTTCTTGTCAATGACTGCTCAAGGCAAGATCCTATGATTTGTAATAATTTCATCGACTTGCGCAAGGCAGGCTTTTTTTGCTTGAGAGTCGTTCGGAAGAAAACAAAGCACCTTCGCCCCCCGTCTGTGATACTTTTCCACGAATCTTCTTTTAAGGAGATCGATCCCTAAAAACTCAACAGGAATGGAATAAACCTTGCCTTTCTCGAGACCAGAAAAAAGATCCAAATTGAGAAGAAAGCAAATTCCTGCCGCATAACACTCAGATTTACGCGCATAGAACTTTGCTTTTGGAAAAAACGTCTTGAAATAATTCTGATGAGATCGTTTCCAGAATAAAAAACTCGCCTGAGCCATTAACCAATCGGAGCAGTGGTTTTTTTCCGCCCAAGCTTTTAAATATTCAGAAACGGCTCGAGCAGACTCTGGTTTGACATCAAAAACCCATTGCTGAGCGGCGTAATGATCGACAAATTGATCAAAAAACATGAGGTGAGCGCTATTTTTTAGTTCAATTTTGCTTAGTTCTTCGCGAGTCAGCTGACCGACTGGTATCTCAGGCCCCCCTAATCTTTTTAAGTCCTGATCGTGACAGAGCACGACATGCCCATCTTTTGTCAAGCGAAGATCTGTTTCTAGAATATGAAAGCCGTTTTTTATGGCGGCATCGAACGCAGCTTTGGTGTTTTCCACTTCAACGTCGTGAAGTCCTCGGTGCGAAATCCATTTTACCACTATATCTTCCGCCAAAGAACGACCTTACTGGCAATCACATCAAACTTGAAGCATACCAAGGAGTGTATATCTGATTTTTCTATTTTCAGAAAGCACTTAACTTGCTTCAAAAATCTCTTGTTGTTCAAGCACTGGAAGATAACCGAAAATCGCAAAACTTAGTGATTCGAAATAGTTTTCAACATTGGAGTAGGCGACCTCAAAACGCCAGTCCGATGCAAAATAACGTTGACTCTGCTTTTTAAACCTAACGAAGTAACCCTTCAAAAAATCATAAAGATCTTCTGTCTCGTTCTGATTAACAGACAGTCCAGATTCACAAGATGCAATGATTTCAATCGCAACTCTTTCGATCTTCTTTGCAAGATCACTAGAAACACTAATACCAACTAAGGACTTCCAAGTGATAGAAGCCTGAATGAGAGCAGTCGCTGCAGATTTTACCCTCGCTGCATCGACATGATGTTGATCAGGTGCTAAATCAGCATAACCGTAACCCTGCCTGTAATTGTGATGCGAAATCATGAGTGAGCCAAGCATATTATCCCCCTAACAACCCTTTGGTGGTCTAAACAGTTGTTCCTAGATCTTCCATTGCGAAGCTCGTGCCAAGTACCCGGAACCTCGTCCGGCATGCATAACAATTTGCATTTATTGGTTTATTTATGACTTCGAAAGAGTCCCAGCATAGAGTCAAAGACATTTCAAAGAATAACTGGTAACAATCTTCACTATAAATATGCTTGCTGGTGCATTTTTGATACCTGGAA
>CAZBDM010000020.1:0-1385 GCA_964490675.1 uncultured Oligoflexales bacterium | reverse complement strand
TTAGAGGTCATCATGGCGAATGATATTGAATCTTGGAAGTCCCTGGTTTCAAAAGAAACAAAAGGAAAAGACGTGGCTAGTATGTCTCGAAAGACACCTGAAGGGATAGAATTAAAGCCACTTTACACAAAGCGGGATCTAGACGAACTTGGTTTTAAAGAGTCTCTTCCGGGCATGATCCCTTTTACCCGCGGTCCTCGTGCGACAATGTATACCGTCAGGCCGTGGACAATTAGACAATACGCTGGTTTTTCGACAGCAGAAGAGTCAAATGCGTTTTACCGTAGAAACCTTGCTGCAGGCCAGAAAGGTCTGAGTGTCGCATTCGATTTGGCCACCCACCGAGGTTATGATTCCGATCACGCGAGAGTGCGTGGGGACGTGGGCAAAGCCGGTGTTGCCGTCGATAGCGTCGAAGACATTAAGCTTCTTTTTGACCAGATTCCTCTTGATCAAATGAGTGTGTCAATGACGATGAATGGAGCGGTTCTTCCTGTATTGGCTGGATACATTGTGGCGGCCGAAGAGTCTGGCGTTTCGCAAGATAAACTGTCTGGTACTATTCAAAACGATATTTTGAAAGAATACATGGTTCGTAACACCTATATTTTCCCGCCCGAACCATCCATGCGTATCGTCGGAGATATTATTCAATATACTTCAGAACACATGCCGAAATTTAATAGTATCAGTATAAGTGGCTATCACATCCAAGAGGCTGGTGCAGATTCCGCCCTCGAACTTGCTTACACGATTGCAGACGGCCTTGAATATGTCAGAGAAGCCCTCAAGAGAGGACTTAGCATAGATCAGTTTGCACCGCGCCTTTCCTTCTTCTTCGGTATTGGTATGAATTTTTTTATGGAGATTGCTAAGCTTCGTGCCGCCAGAACTTTATGGTCAGAAACGATGAGTCAGTTTGAGCCGAAAAACCCAAAGTCGATGATGCTCAGAACCCACTGTCAAACATCAGGTTACACATTGACAGAACAAGACCCATATAACAATGTCATCCGCACCACAATAGAAGCAATGGCCGCAACTTTAGGAGGCACCCAGTCTCTACATACCAACGCGATGGACGAGGCTATCGCACTTCCCACTGAATTCTCAGCTCGCATTGCAAGAAACACCCAGATTATCCTCCAACAAGAAACAGACCTAACACATGTGGTCGACCCTTTTGGTGGAAGCTATTTTATGGAAAGTCTCTCTTTGCAACTAGTTAACAAGGCAAAGATTCTGATGGAAGAAATCGAGCATCATGGTGGAATGACAAAAGCGATTAGTAAAGGCATCCCAAAGATGCGCATTGAAGAGGCTGCAGCGAGGAAGCAGGCGCGCATTGATAGTGGTGAGGAGGTCATTGTTGGTGTCAATAAATA
>CAZBDM010000019.1:6492-19472 GCA_964490675.1 uncultured Oligoflexales bacterium | reverse complement strand
GATGTTGTCGCTGCAATGAGTCTTGACTCTTTCAGAGGTTCGAAAGTTGCATTTAGCGATGCGATTCAAAGAATTAGACCGCAGCCAGGCCAGGCAATTGTTGCTGAAAACTTTCATGCTCTCTTCAAAGAAGAAGACGAGATAATGGCGAGTCATGCCGACTGTGACCGTATCCAAGATCCTTATAGTTTTCGTTGTATCCCTCAGGTTCACGGAGCCAGCCGCGGGGTGTTTCATTATGCCCAACAAACACTCAACGCAGAGCTTAACAGTGTCACCGACAATCCACTTGTCTTTGATGATGGGCAAGTCATCAGTGGCGGTAACTTTCATGGCCAACCCGTCGCTATGGGCCTAGATTTTATTGCTATTGCCCTCTCTGAATTGGGAAGTATCAGCGAGCGGCGCACGGAAAAGCTAACCAACCCTCATCTTAGCGAACTACCAGCATTTATCATAAAAGACAGTGGTCTCAACTCTGGGTTTATGATCCCGCATGTTGTTGCTGCCTCGCTTGTTTCAGAAAACAAGGTCTTAAGTCATCCAGCCTGCGTTGATAGTATTCCAACCAGTGCTGACAAAGAGGACCATGTGAGTATGGGGCCCATTGCTGCGAGAAAGGCCGATAAAATCTGCCAGAATGTCTCGACCATTCTTGCCATCGAGCTTTTAGCTGCCTGCCAAGGTATTGATATTCATAAACCTCTTAAACCTTCCCGCCCTCTTGAGGCGATTTATGATAAGGTAAGAAATATCGCACCCTATCTTGAAAAAGATAAGTCACTTAATGTCGAGATTGAGGAATTATCAAAATGGATTTTAAAAGGTGGTTTAACAGATACACTCACAGAACTGGGTTACAAATTGCACTAGTGTTGCCCGTTCTGCTTTTGGGATCAAGTCTTTCGATTGTCGGTTTTGCGGTGACGCAAACGAAACAAAGAAATGACAACAAATCTCAGGCCCAAGCAAAAACAACCACAGTTAGAGTTGGTGGAAATTATAAGGTGAAAAAGATCGAAAGACTGAAAGACAGCTCTTTTCTGGTTATTTTTGAATCTACCGAAACGACTGGGAGAGCTGACGTCATCCGTCTTGAGTCTGATCATATTCACATGGGAGTTAGTGAAGGTCAGGTACTGAGAATCTCAGCCGAAGTGACTGCTGATAAAGGTAAGGTGGTTGAGGCTCAGCAGGTACTTCTTTTTCTTCCGCAAATAGAGGGGCCAATGCCGGTTTGGATGTTATCTCGCCACAGCCGCAGTGAAAGCGATCTTAACGGTGCAAGTTACCTAGAAATGCACGCTCCACAAAGTGACTTTTTGATTTTTTAATTGGTAGCAGCATTGACTTCAGACCCCGGCTCTTTTGGCCAACCGACTTTTATGCGTAAACCTCCTAGTGGCGCTAAATTCTATAGCGGCACTTGGGCAGGTCGGATCTTTATTATTAACTCCGTTATTTTTCTTTGGATGGTAATCTCAGACGGCAGTATTCTTATGCCGTCTGAAGACATGCTTTTAAGAGCAGGTGCTAAAGATCCAGTAAAAATTGCTTTAGGTGAGTGGTGGCGATTTTTAACTCCAGTTTTTGTCCATATCGGTATTATTCACTTCGGCTTCAATAGCCTCGCTTTGAGAATTATCGGAGCTCAAGTTGAACACGTCGTCAAGTGGAAGTGGTTTCTAGCGGTATACCTCTTTTCCGGCATTGCTGGAAATGTCGCAAGTTCTCATTTTAATGTCATTGTTGGTGCCGGAGCTTCTGGGGCAATTTTTGGCCTTCTAGGTTGTGGACTTATTATCGAGAAGCTGATTGCCAAGGATATGCAAGAAACTTACGGCAAAAAACTTAATCTTAATACCTATACAAGTATGGCAGTGCTCAATTTGATTTTAGGGTTTGTCATTCCAGGTATCGATAATGCTGCCCATATCGGGGGATTTGTCGCAGGAATGGCTGTGACTCTTGCTATGCTCTGGATGAAACCTAATAGGCTTTTAAAACCCAACAAGAATGGCGGACGTATCCTTCTTGTGATTCTTGCTGCCGTCCTCACTTACGGGGCCGCACTTAGTATGGATAAAAATTATACCCTTTCAAGGCTCATGCAAAGGGGTGACCGGGAAGCTAACACAAGATACAGTTACATGTTTTATAGTGACGCTCTTCAGCTTGATCCTGAACATAGTCTATTAAGATTTAAACGAGGTCGTCTTCTTTTGATTGCTGGAGAAGTGAATGCAGGTTTATATGACATAAGTTTTGCCGTTAAAGATGAATCTTTAAAAGATGATCTCTATGCTCTTTCTAAACAGATGCAGGCTATGGAAAGAACCTATGAGGCTTTGGAAATCTTAAGATTAATGTCAGAAGCGAATCTTAGGCGGCTGCCAAAACCCGCTGAGAATTAGATAGCAGAACCTTATCAGCTAGTGGTAGCTTGTAGTTGCGCTGCATGTGGTTCCTAAGCGCTTGGCTTTTTAAAATACTTTTTTGGTAAACCCCAGCCTTTTCAAGAAAGACTTGCCAAAATTTAGCGGCTAACTTACTAGCTTGCCAATAAAGATCAAATTCATGTGAGTGAAAAGAAGCCTTTTCAAATATTTTTTTAAAGAGGACTTCAGCGTGATGATCTCCACATTGTTTTTCAAGAAAAAGTCCGGAAAATAGGAGTTTATCTATTTCACCTTGGTATTCTAGTTCAAGTTTTGAAACGCTGCGGTCTTCTGAAGCCCTATTTATTATCAGATGAAAATGACTGATTTCCTCTACCAGTACACAAAAAGCATCTAAATTTAGATGTGAAAGAACGGTTGTAGGGTCATACTTTTTTAAGTGTGATTTGATCTTTTCGTTAAAGTAAACCCCAATAAAACACTCTTGTTTATCTTCCTCCACCAAGAAAACCCCCGCCCTATTCGAGTATGGTTTTCCTTGATTAATTTGTTCAACATGACCTTTTTCGATGAGGTGATCTTTGACATTTGCTTTAAGAGGGAAGTCATAAAACGAACAAAGTTCATCTTCAATTTTTGAGATGACATCTAAGAAGCCTAACATGATCAAAAAACCTACTGTGCGAGTTTTGTAGAAATGGGAACTGGATTAATTCCTAGATCCTCAAGTTGTCGTCTGAGACGGTCTGATTGATTTCTCGTCCAACGATCATAGATTGCCAAAATATTCGCTGACTTCTTTGGAAGAAGCACTTCAGACACCTCAGCAAGAACTTCAACAAGCTGTTGAAACATTTCCGCCAAATGTTGATAGATTCCTGAAAAGTGCTCGTCCTTATAACTTTCTCGCATAAGACTTGAGAGACTGACATAAGCGTTTGAGCCTAGCGTGATGTAATACTCGATATCGTAGGATTTACGATTGAAAAAATCTTGGAAATACCCCGCAACGTAAAGACTTGTGTCGCCAAGGCCTTTGTAGATTTTTGCTTGGCTTTCCCTAGGAGCTTCAAGAGCGTTTTTTAACTGTAAGGCCAAAGGTGTATCGAGCACATTAATTTCGTGAACGTGGTTATTGAGTTTTTCGGGGTTGATAAAGTCAACAAGCAGGTTAACGATGTAGAACTCCAGTTCCTCGTCAAGTTCAAGATTTTGCTTCGCAGCGACTGCGGATACTTGCTCTCTGAAAAATTCAATGGGAGATAATTTCAAATCGATTTCTGTCATTGCTTTCTCCTCGATCGGGTTGTTCTCTTTTATTTTCCTACTGACTGGCCATCCAGTCAATGTCTGCCCGATAATCATGCTCTTCTCTTTGACTAATCGGTCTTTTTTGAACTTTCCTTTAGATAATCGTGTCTTAAAAGGTAGGAGTGACTTGATCGTTTTGAAGAAAATTTTAAGCCACTGAAAATAATGAGTATTTTTTCGGCCTTAAGGAGACTGTTGTCTTTTTCTGATTCACCATGGTAGCTGTATTAACCAGAGGTTTATGAGGTGAGTGAAGAAATGCCGGATAAGACACCAAAGGGCCAGATTGGCACACCATTACAAGACAAGTCTCTCGAAGAGATCGTCATGATCGCCAACAAGGTCGGTATGGAGTACGTTGCCGCAAGAAAAGAACTAGACCGTCTTGAGCTTATGAAAGCAACTGTTAGAGCAAGAGCTATGATTAGGCACGATAACGGTTCGACGACTGAAGCTAAGATTAGGCGTCTTGCTGAGACTGACGATGAATATGTCAGTTTTCTTGAAGAACTTGCAGAAAAAAAAGCTGCCTGCGAACGGCTTAAGATGCGCTATGACTCCTACAAAAACCTATTTGAGGCGCGGCGGAGCATGCTAAGCTATCAAAAAGCCGAAATGAAACTCATTTAGGGTGACCATTCCTTACACTTTTTAACTGACCCATACGAGTTTTTACCTCGCCTAACTGATTGAGATACTCTGGGTCAGTTGAAGCGAGCTTGTAGAACTGTCTGTAATATTTTATCGACCGCGACTTGTTAATATTCTCATATGCTTTGCCTAGAATTAGATGAGCATCGATAAGTTTCGGTCTGATTCTAACAGCTCTTTCTAAGTATTTTATAGCGAGCTTGGGGTTCTTTTGGTCGTAGTGGATCCTTCCCATCCCTAGTAGGGCACCAGCCAGAAGGGGTTGATCTTTAAGGGCTGCTTGGTAAGACTTGAGAGCTTTTTCTGTCTGTCCGAGCTGATAGCGAATGTCGCCTTCGACACTGTAAAAGTAGGGTTTTGTCGCTTTGGAAATGTATCTTTTGCCTTTTCTAAGCTCTGCAAGAGCTTCTTTTTTTCTTTTCAGTTTGAGGAGTGTTCTGACAGAAATGATCGTTGCTTGCTCGTCCCGGTGGTTCACTCTTTTAAGCCTTTTTACCGTCGTCATCGCTTCACTATAGTATCGGATCTTGAAATAACTCCAGGCGAGGGCCTTGAGAGCCTTCTCATCTCTTGGGCGAATCTTTAAGGCGGTTTGATAACGAAAAATTGCTTCTGCATACTTTTCGCGTGCTCGAAACGCTTCAGCTAAAAAGTATTGGCTATCGAAGTTATTTTCAAAGTAGGGCACGACAGCTTCAAGCTGACTTATAGCCTGCTCGTAGTCGCCTAACTTAACGAGTACAAGACCAAGATTTCTTCTAGCTGAATGATTATTTGGATTTGTGTTTAAGGCTCTCTTATAGGTATCAGCTGCTTCTCGAAGAAGCCCGTCTTTAGCGTATTGATTGCCAAGCTCAACGAGATTTGTCGGCTGATTTGATGATTTGCAGCCGGAAAAGACCGTTACGCTTATTGATATCGCAAAAACCAAAGAATTTAGAGAAAGAGCTTTCATCATTAGGTTTATCATCTCATTTATGGGTTGTAGGTTAAATGGGCGGTATCTACTACCATTATACTGGAACAAGACTAGGACGCTCAACGGGCGACATAATATTCCTCAAACAACGACCAGCAGCGTTCGTCTGAAGAATAAAAAGAAAGGATAACTTGTTTTTTCTCCCAATCTTTGTAGTTGGCGAGGCCATAAGTGTAGTAGCGAAGGCTTAGAGAACCTGACTTTCCTGGTACTAGACTATCGGGAACAGGCATAAACTCGTCGAGATAATAACATTCTTCAGGTGTGTTCTTAATGAAGGGCAACGTTACGACAGGACCAAGTTGCTCGTTACTACGGACTGAGCGGCAGGCGAAAGTCGCTGTTATCGCAAACGAAATCAGTGTAAGATAAATTTTAAATGGCGCGTAACTCATTCTTTACCAATTTTTGACATCGATCTTCATATAAGGTTTTCGTCAAGCAGTGTCTGCGCTTTAGCAAAATAGTTTTTAGGATAGGAAAAAATGAGATCATTTTTTGTAATCATTCAGGGGTTTATTTTTGTTGGGTGTACCTCACTTTTTGGGCCTAAAACCGTTTCAAATTGGAAGCAGCTTGAGAGTGTTGATTCGATCTCATGCAAGAATTGGCCTCTTAAGCCTCAAGATATTGGGGTCAACGATGTGGTTGTTGCCAACGGCTTTAACCAAACCAATATTCTTGCAGAATCAATCCAGCGGAATGGTAGCAAACTGCACTACTATTACTCTTTTAAGGGTTCTCCTCGGATTGATGTTGGGGATGTCAAACCTTTAAGGCTTGGAGCAGATAGCTCGCTGGTTCGGGCGAATCAGTCGATTTCAGGCGATCTGGTAGCGGTGATAAAAAATAAGTCGCGGGGACGCAGTGTCGTTGAGTTTAGAAGAATAAAAGATAATATCGTTCTACATACAACGAGATCCCTCGGTAAGGAAGTTTATGGCGGAAAAATTCACCGTACAGATAGCGGCTACTGGCTTCTTGCTCAAAACGACCGTTATGAGCTGCGTTTTGTAGATACCAAAGTCAAAAAGTCGCCTTTGCCTGTGCGCTCTTTTCGTAAAAATCGCTTTTCAAGTGAACCTTCTTTTTTACCAATGGAAAAACCAGATCAAATTGCCGTGTTGTCCCTTGATGAATCAAAGGGGTCCAAGGGAAGTAGAAAAGAGACGTTCTATATCCGCAGTTTTTCCGCCAAAGGTAAACAACTGAAGAAGATATCATTACCCATTTCTACCGCTCAAGGTGTTGAGTCATGGGATGTAACGTACCGGAATGGTAGTTTTATCATAGCTTTTGTAGAAGGTGACTCGGTGATCGGACAGGCAACATTGAGACTTGTAAGGTTTAACTGGCAAAATGGCTCACCAACCCTAGATGGCGAACAAAAGATTGCGATGACTGATCTTCACTTGTCTGAGCCCTTTTGGGTAAGTACTCCACTTGCTGATCACCTTCTCATCCTTAAATGGGTTGACGAAGAAAGCACCCTTGCTGCATACACATGGAAGACCGGAGCTGAGTTAAAGACTCAGCATTTTGGGATTTTTCCAAAAGGTTCAACGATAGTTGATAGTTTCGTTTTTGGAAAAGATTTTGAGAGTTTCGCCGTAATCAGAAACAGACAAAATCTACGTTGGAACTTCAAAATTTGTCACCTGGATGATCTTTGATAGGGTTAATATGCTAAAATCTTTGCAAAAAAATCTACCGTCTAGCCTGGTTTTTTTTGCAAAAGATATTAAGATTGCTCACAGTATCTTCGCTCTTCCGTTTGCCTTTTCGGTATTTTTTATCGAACCGATGGCGGATATCACTTTTTTGAAACTTTTGCTGATCTTTTTTTGCATGGTAACCGCCAGAAGTTACGCTATGGGTATGAATAGGTTTCTTGATAGGCATATCGACAAAGCCAATGAGAGAACCAAAGGCCGTATGATCCCAAGCGGTCATTTGCAGGCGTGGCACTCGCTGTTCTGGAGTTTAACTTTTGCAGGCTTTTTTATTGGTCTGAGCTTTCTTCTGGGAAAAAATATCGGCTACTTATCAATCCCTTTGCTCGCTATACTGGGCATCTACTCTCTCATGAAACGGCTCAGTTGGTGGACTCATTGGTATCTGGGTTTGTGCCTTGGGCTCGCACCTGTGGCAGTTAGCGTCGTAATGACGGGTGAGCTAAGCTTGGCAGTCTTATTTTTGGGGTGTGCTGTCCTGTTTTGGGTGGCTGGTTTTGATATACTTTATGCGATTCAAGATTTTGACTTTGACAAGCACTCTGAGCTTAAGAGTGTTCCGGTTAAGTTTATGCCTAAAAAGTCGCTTGTTATTAGCGCACTTAGCTCTATGGTAGCCGTCGGGTTTTTTGCGCTGGTAGGCATTGTCGCTGATTTAGGTGCCATCTATTTTATCGGTCTCATTATTGTCACAGGTCTTCTTGCTTCTGAGCACTGGCTTGTTAGGGATGTCTATAAAGGTCGAATTTCAGCTAACATTAACAAGGCCTTCTTCGACGTTAATGCTTGGGTGGGAGTGGTTTACTTCATCTTTCTTGTCGGGGATACCATAATTTATGTCTGAAAAATCCTATCGTGTTGCAATTGGTGTCTGTGGAGCCTCCGGCACAATCTACGCAGAAAGACTAATCGAATACCTGCTTCCTGTCGTAGACCGCATTTATCTTATGATTACTGACTCTGGCGAAAAGGTCGCACGTCATGAACTGACCGCGAAGCAGGAGCGCTTTTCTTTGTTGAGGTTTTTGGATAAGGACTTCAGTCAAAAAGAGAATGAAACGATTCGACTTTTTTCTATCGAGGACCTGTTTTCTCCCATTGCAAGTGGCTCTTCTGTAGCCACGCATATGGTGGTTTTACCCGGATCAATGGGAACCGTCGCTCGCATAGCAGGTGGTCACTCATCTAACCTTCTGGAGCGATCTGCTGATGTCTGTCTCAAACAGAAAAAACCATTAATTATTTGTCCTAGAGAAACACCTCTCAATTCTATCCATCTGAGAAACCTGCTTAGCTTAGCAGATGCCGGTGCAACTATTCTCCCTACAATGCCTGGGTTCTATAACAAACCGAAAAATCTTGATGATATCATTGATTTTATTGTAGGACGTATTGGTGACAGTCTAGGACTAGAGTTGAACGCCTATAAAAGGTGGAATACGAGACTCGTATGAATGAAGAACCCAAAAAACCTAATAGAGTCATGCTTCTAGCTGCTGTCATGAGCATCGGCTTAGTTGTAATTAAAGCAGTGATCTTTTTTGTTAGCGGTTCCATGATTGTTTTTGCGAGTCTACTTGATTCTCTCGCTGACAGCATTATTTCTTTTACAAATCATAAAGTACACAAGCTAGCCAGAGAAGAAGCTGATGTTGAACACCCTTTTGGCCACGGTGGTTATGAAGTGGTCGCCTCCTTGATACAGGGCATCATTTTGATGTTTTTTGGCTTTAATTTAATTTTTGAGTCAAGTCGGGTACTTTTTTGGACAAGTGGTACTGATATCGATATCGAGTCGCTTCCTCTTACGGCCGGGATTCTTCTTCTTTCAGCCGCTGGTGGTTTGATTATTCAAAGATTTATTAATCGACATATCGAAGACGCCGACCACAGAGAAGATCGATCTTTAGCGATGCATGCTGACCACGCTCATTACGCAGGTGACGTAGCCATTAATTTTGCTGCAGCCGTCGGGCTTATTGTGATTTATTTCACTGGATATACAGAACTTGACCCGATCATGGGTATCGTTGGAGCATTTTTCCTTATGAAGGCTGCCTATCCGATACTGAAGCAGTGCTATTACGACATTGTCCACTCTCGTATTGATCCGCATCTTCAACAGGAAATAGTTGATATTGTTTTGTCTGCCGACAGTCGTATTAAAGGGATTCATCAATTGAGATCAAGAGAGTTGGGGCCCTCTCTCTTTATTGATTTTCACATGGTTTTGCCAAAAACAATCTCATTGGAACATGCCCATACGGTTGGGGATAAAGTAGAGGAAGAGATTAAGAAAAAAATCCCTCGAGCAGATATTGTTATTCACCTAGATCCTGACAGCGAAGAAGAACATGAATCTTGGCTGCCGGTTTATAAAGTCAATCAAAATGGTAAAGGCGAGGTTTCTAACCGTCCCCAACCCAGCAAAATAAATTAATCTCGTTCTTTAAGGCAATTTTTGCCTAGACTTCTTTACTGAGCAATTTAGTCTTATTGATGAATGCCCTCCAGCCGTTAAATAATAGTATTAGAATCTACAAAAATATTAATAACCGTTAAGTCTACTAGGTTTTAAATCTCCGAGTAAGGGTGATATTTTGGCAATCGTATGGATTCTTGAAAAACAGAAAGAACCACAAAACTCCCTAAGTTTACCTCTGTTGGGTGACTTTGCCGTTCGAAGATTTGCATCACCGGATTCCATTATGTTACTTGCAAAAATTCGCCAATCAAGCAAACCAGATGTTTTTGTCGTTGATAGTGATGAGTTCTCCAGAAATGATGTTTCTTCATTAAGATTTAGTGTTGGTAATTGTCCTGTTGTATACGTTGGCTATCAAAAAGTATCGCGTCTGTGTGGAGATGAATTTTACTTTTTAAGAAGTAACGACTCGTTTGAACTGTCTAAACAAATTAGATCGACAATCGAGCCACCAAAATCTGCCGGTATCCAGCAATATAAAGATCTGACTCTTGATTTTATGAGTCTAAGTTTTCATATTTCAGCCTGCGAAGTTGCAGAACCATTGTCACCAAAAGAGGTACTGCTTTTAAAGTGGTTTCTTGATCATGTAGGTGAATTAATAAGTAGAGAACAATTGAAAGATGTCGTTTGGAAGGGAATTGCTGTCGGTCCAAGAACCATTGACAGTCACGTTTCGAGGCTTAGAAAAAAACTGTCAGTATCTGAAGTGTCTATCGAGAGTGTCTACGGTAAGGGTTATATTATGAATTGATCAGCTCGTTTTTTTCTGATTATTTAAATCATCTGAATCTTTATCCTCTTCTAAATCATCCAAACTTCCTGACAAAATACCGGCTTTTGACTTAGGCTGATCATTCAAGCCTTCGATGGTGAATGAAAGAATTCCTCTTTTATCTTTCTGCTCTATGTCTCGATCTTTTTGGGGTTGGGGCTCTACCGATAGACTAATATCGTTTTCCGTTTCATTCTGGCTTAAGTTAAGATCTAAAGTCGTCATTTTCTTTTCGACCTTTTCTGGCGGAGCGGATTTCTCTTTGTCTGAGTTCTGATTTTCAGAGCCCAATGAAGAGAACGAAAATGGCGCATCCGCAGCACTCTTGTTTTCGTTCTCAGTTTCACTGATAGCGTCAAGATCGATGGTATTGGATTTCTTTTGCTTGACCTCGACCGCCTCTTTCAACACAACATCTTCTTTAACTTCTGGTATTGGTTTATCTAGTGATATTTGATTGTCTACTTCAAGGATAGGTTTTTCTTTCTCTTTAGTTTCTGATTGAACAGCATTGTCTGCTTGAAGATTGACTTTTAAATCGGGCTTTGCCTCAAGAATAAGGTCGTCTTTGGCCACTGGAGGTTCATTGACCTTGTCGTCTAAGCTTAACTGAGGAGCTTTTTGGGGTGGCGGAGGTGCACTGACCTCGAGTGAAATAGATTGAATATCTTTCGGGGTTTCCTGCTTTTCTTCAAAAACTTCAATAGGATCACTTTTCCAAGGGTTTAGATCGATTGTTTCATTGGTCAGTGCTTGTTTTTCTGGGGATGTAATAGATTTATCAAATGGATTGGAAAGCTGTGGGTGCTCAGCTTCCGAGCCATGCCAAAATTCATCAATTGCAACAACTAAGAATGTAATATCATCAGAAAGCGCTTTACTCCCAAATAGTCTGAAAGCACGTTCTATAATTTTCTCTTTAGCTTTTACCGGGCCGAGTTTTGAGGATCTTACAACTCTTTTCAGTAGGTCCTTTTTCGACCATCTCTCACCATTTGGTGATTCACAATTGAGGAGACCGTCTGAATAAAGATAAATGCGGTCTCCAGCTTTCAAATCAATTTGTGATTCAGAATATTCGCTGTGCTCTTTGAGTCCTAATGGAATGCCTTTTTGAAAAAGTTGCGAAGGGTTAAATTCGCTGTCTTTTACACTGCTGATCGTCTTTGCGCCTGGTCTTGCCTTTGACTTGATCTTAGGTATTAAAATGGGGATTGGATGGCCAGAGTTTGCATATGAAATGGTACGGTTTCTTAGGTCAAAGCATATTAAAAAACAGTTGATACCTACTTTCCCATGGTATGACTTAAACAGGAGTTGATTTGCTTTTTCTAAAAATAACTTAGGGGATGGTTTGTGATTTTGATCCATGAGCAGTGCGGTCGACTTAAAGTTCGACACGAGAAGAGATGTGGCCATGACAGCTGTTGGTCCTTTCCCCATAACATCTGCAATAAAAACGAAGTGTAGATCGTTAGTTGTTTGAAAGTGACCCCAGATATCTCCTCTACTGTCAGGGGAGGCTTGATAAAAACTGGTAATTGATAAAGGACCAAATTTTATGTCACTTTCAGGCATAAGAGAACTTTGCAGAATCCTTGCAAAATCATTCTCGCGGTCTTTTCTTACTTTATTGGTAACGACTTTAATTTGGTGCTGGAACTGTTGAGACATCTGATTGAGGGAGACGTTAAGGGCGCCTAACTCATCGTTGTGGTCGGCCAAAATTGTTGTTCCAAAATTTCCACCACCAATTCTTTTGGTAAATGTGATCATCTTTTTAATACGTTGACCATAGGAAAAGCTCGTATAAAAGCCCAATCCAATGGCCACTAGGATAAAAAGGGCAGAGTAAAGCAGAGAGCTAATAAAAAGACCGTTCATTGATAACATCAATTTGTCTTTGTTCTTCTCAACAACCACCATATAATTATCTAGTTCTGGTAGGCGTGAAAATGCGCCAACAAAAGTTTCACCTTTCTGATTCGAGTAGTCTTCAAGAATATCACTTCTCTCTTTACTTTTTTGGGCAGCTTCTAAGATGGGAGATTTTGAAAAAGATTGTGCGTTGATAATTTCCGACAATATTGGTGAAGAGAATACCGACTGGCTGCTATCTATAAGACGTCCAATAATACCATTATCTTTTGTCAGTGACTCTATGAAAGAGGTTTGCCATGAGGTGAGAAGAATCAAAACGCCATCACGAGATGAACGTGGGTTATATTTTATCGCTAAAGTCATAACTGGTAATTTCAATTCTGTAGCGAGACTTTTTAAAGAAATTTCTTGCTTAAAAATCTTTTTTCTTTTTTTCCTAAGCCATGATAGCGGCAATCTTTGAATTTTTCTTTCGAGTTTTTTGGGGTCAGTATCTTCAAACCTAGGATCTGAAAAGTTTTCTGTAAAGGCGAATTTAAGTAGCTTTAATGATTTACCCCGAACTTCCACGATATGTACTGCTAGCAGATCTTCTTTGACGGATAGAAGTTTTTTAGCTGCGGAAGTAGAGCTTAATGAAGTTTCGGTTGGAAAACTAAGTCTCGAGACTTCTGCAATCGATAAAATCATCTGTTTGATGTCACTGGCTGAGTTGTTAGCATGAATTTTTAGATCTTCAGAAGCTTGTTCTGAAACTGTACTTTCA
>CAZBDM010000019.1:0-6482 GCA_964490675.1 uncultured Oligoflexales bacterium | reverse complement strand
CTTTCGAGTGTTGATAAGTTGATAATATAAAATCCAACAACGGTCACCAGCACTGCTAAAACAGTTGTGACAATGATGCGTAATGCCATCGAATTTACGAAGCTAACTCTCAACTACCTGCCTGCTTTAAAAAACAATTTAGAAATTGGCACAAGTAATGTTCGGAACATTACAATAATCTCTTTAGAATAAGTCGGAATCTCTCGGCAAATTTCTATCAATCAAGATTTAGTTGAGAATGTCCGAATACAAACCGTAGGCTTTTATTTTGTTTTTTGGGTTTTATGGAAAAAAGTTACAAAAATAAGAAATTTGTAATCTTTTCTGTAGTTTGGACAGTTGTCTTTACTACCGTAGCCGTGCTTGCCGTTGGTTTTCACAAAAACCTATTTTTTTCAAAAGATCTCACAAAGCCCGCGGTTTTAGAACAATACAATGGTGAAGTTAGTTTTCGAGAAAAAAACATAAGTATTTGGCAAGGGGTCGTCGAGGGACAAACTTTTAAAGCTGGCGATCAAATTGCAACGCAAGAAAAATCAGATGCGAGAGTCAACCTTCTCAGCGGCCAAGAAATATTTTTGGAATCAAATACTCAAGTGAGACTTGAGAAAGGTCCGCATAACCAATTGAAAGTAGTTCTAGTTAAGGGCTATATAACTGTCGACGGTACCAGGGGAAAGGCAATTCAAATTGAGTCTGGAGGTAAGTCAATTAGTATCAGAAATAATCAATTTTTGTGTCTTTCTAAGAAACTCAGCCAAAAACCAAAAATAGAGTGTCTAAAGAAAAATAATAAGGAAATTATCTCAAAAAAGATAAATTCATCGGAAAAAAATAGCCTCTTGAAAACGTCATCAGAAGAGGACTCAAATCGATCTCTCGACAAACCTGATAATTTGGGAATTGTTGAAGATGAAAATAATCCAAAATCTGGTAATCCAGAAATACCTGAGCAAGAAGATGGAAGATTATTAAGCGCAAAGGGACATGAAGCAATCGTTACAAGCAAAATAGCTAGAAGCGAGACGATTTGGTTCAAAGGGGGAATGGGTTCTTACGGGATAACAGTTAGAAAAGGGCCAGCCAAGCTAAGAGCAGGAGAATCTTGGATTCCAATGCTTGAGGTTTTACCCCCAAGCGGATCGGGAAGACGAGTCTATGTACAAGGGACTCCATCTACGAATAGCTTTCAGACGTTATTTCTTTCACCCGCAAAAATAAATGCGGCTGGCGGAAGAGTGATTAATGGAGCACTCAATTTTAGGGTTAGAGCTGGATCAAAGATAAGATTGAATTCCGGAAAGGTTTCATCTCCATTGTTTTCTTCAGAAACACCTTCATACCGTTTGAGAAGTCTTTCAGGTATTGGCAGTGGGGCTGTAGAGGTTGGGCTTTCAGGGTTCGCTACAGGAAGCGCAACCGGCAGTTTCTTTCGTCAAAGGGCTAATCTATCAAGTGCACAAGCTACTGTTATTGTGAGGCTTTCATCTGGCGCTCAGTTACGATCTTTCTTGCCTTATCTGGCTAGTGGAAGATTTTATGTCAGAAATACAGCAAGACCAGGGGGTAGTGGAGTTTTTATTGTAAGAGGACAAAATATTATCGGCAGTATCGTAAAAGGCGCTCAATCAGCAGGAAATATTAGAAGAGCGCTTGCGGCAGACCTTGTTTTCAGAGGTCGTTCTACAGATTTTTATTATACAAAAAATAAATCTCAAAATGCTTTAAAATCTTGGACTAGTTCGCAGTCAACATCAGGACGCTCCATCTATGCCGTAAAATCGAAACAACTTATTCCAATTTCTAAAACCTTTATTCAATCAGGACAGGTGTTAAGCTTCATAGGGAAAAGCACGAGCTACTTGTTTCTCAATAAGGTGCAATTGCTTGACGTGAAGAACTAGATTTCTTTTACCAAGAGATTGCCAGACCACCGCCCAAATGACCACTTCTATATTTTAATGAATCGACTTCATAGCTTTCATTTTCTTCGTTATTCGAAGCGCCTTTTAAAGTGACATTCTCGTATTGGAAAAATCCGAGTAAGGCGACTTTAAGAGGCGTGCCGAAGGTGTTGAAGGCTGGTATAATGCCAAGATAAAGATCAATACCAAAGCGATCTGAATCGACTTGTGATGCGTTATTATCATCGAAACTAAAAGACATGTCTTTGGCCCCGAAAATTCTAATCGTTGCAATGCTAGCTGAAGCTTCCATGCCAATTTCAAGAGCAAAAGCTGTTTGATTATCAAGTTTGAATGACTGGTAAATCACTTCAGATTCTGAGATTGGCAGTGGTAATCTAGCATCGAAGCTCCACAGCCCAAATTTTGGAACGACATCTATACGATTTAAAATAAACCCTGGATCAAAGCCAAGCGAGTATCCAAGGGTTGTCCTTGTCCACCCAACATTGATCGGTTCTGCCACACCATTGGAAAAATCAGTTGTCTTGTTTTGGGGGATCGTGTCGTAGTAAAAACGAATGCCGCTTAATGGACCGCCTCTAATTTCAGCCAAAAATCCAAGCCACTGACTGTCAATTAATAGTTGGTCTCCACTAAGTGCCTGTCTTCCGTAACGAAACCCAACATATCCAGAGGCGGCGGAGTCTTCGATAAAATCAGAAACCGATGATGCAATGTCTGAAGACTGCACTCCACTGCTAATTTCAAACTCTTTAATTGCCTTTCTAATTGCTTTTAAGACACGGACTCTTTTTGCGCCTCTACCTTTAGAATCGTGTGCCCAGAGCTGTTGGGAAGTCTTGTTGGGTTCGATTATTTTCACTGTCCACGTTGCCTGACCCTCTGATTTCGCTACTGATGGGCGTTTATAGTCTTCAAGTTTGGCAGTTGCAATAACACGAGGTATCCACAAACCTGAACTGTACTCTAGTGAATAAAACACCAGCTCTGGTGGAGGGCGCAACTGTGCCGAAGTCTTTTTTGTTGCATTAGATATCGCCGCGATCGATCTTTTGAAATCAGTTCCGTCTTTAATTTCATTTGCATCAACTTTTATTAGAAAAGTGAGCTTTTCAGTAAGGCCATAGGCCACGAGCTGCGATATTCCTCGATCGGTTAAAACATTAATGCCACTTTTAGGCCATTTAAATGCGAGTCGTGCTTCTGTTCTCTTGCGCCATTTAAGTTGAAATATGACTCTTTTTGACTTTAGGAAGACGTTTAGTGACCATTGCGGGTTGCCAGAGACGTTTTCAACAATTGTCTTACCATCAATCTGACAATTATATTGATCAAAAACTCCAGAACCAAACATGCCTTTGCCGTTGCTTAAATGAGTTCCTAATAGCTTACATGCAGCGATCCACTTCTGCTTAAAGCTTTCTTTATCTGAGATACTTTTTTGGCTCTTCCCATAGAGGAAGTTAATTTTTATCGTTTCTGAAGATGAGATTTCTTTAGCAAAGCCAGTTGTGTAAAAACAAATCAACGCGAGTGCAGTTAATATTTTAATAGATGAAACAAGCATCTATCTTGGCCTTCACTATATAAGTTTGAGATATTACGATATTTCAGTAATGAATTTTATCACTTATCTTTCCTTTATTAAACTCTAATATGTAAAATGGAATTGCGTTAAAATAGGAAGAAGCACTGTTTGGGAGCCATCACATTGAAGTCTTTTGTTTATCAGCTAACATGGGCGTTTATTATAAGCGTATTTTGTCCTTGGTCAGCTATATGTCAGGAAGACCAGCCAGATCTTAAGTCGTGGGCCTTAGAGTTTAAAGAAGATAAAAAATTAGCCGGCCTTAACATCCCTCAACGTCTAATGGTTGTTGAAGGCATAAAGGCTTACATGAGGTTCTCAGTCGCAGATTTCGATGGATCTGAGTCTAGGCAAGGGTTTGTAAGATTCGTCAGCAATGAACAGGTCCGTTGGGCAGCATCGCTCAATAGAAGTCCTAGAAAATCTAAAAAATCGAAAAAGAGAATAGTCGTAGATTCAATGATAGCCAACCACGCTGATGCTTTACTGGTCGCATCTTCGTCTGGAAAGTGGGAGTACCATCAGAGAAAAAATCGTAGTTTGGTCGTGAGCTTTAGTTCAAAATCCGATGATTCTTTAAGTGTTGAAAGTATCGGCTCCTTTCTCGCTGGCAGCCTTGGTTTTAACGCTATTGTGCTTGACTCCAAGCTTCCTTATGTGTTGGTTGGGAGTCTTTTTAGTGACTTCACTTCCGATCCTCTGCAAGCTCTGGCTCTGGGCAATAGTGCGAAGACCTATAAGATTGACAAACGCAAAAACCAAGGGGTCGGTTTGTTGAATTTGATGGAATCAGACGGAGCCTTTGGCCTTTTCAAAGTGGTATTTATTGATGAGTCGATCAAGGATCTCGACTTTGCAACCAAGCTACTTGTCGAGCAAGCTAAGTAGCCTATTGACAAGCCTAAAGCTCTCGGGCTGACTTTATTAGTTTGAGTCCGGTGAGAATGATGGAGATAAGGATAAAGGCGGAGACAGAGTTATCTAAGGAGCCTATAGAAACCATAAAAAGTCCTGCTGCTGCAGCAGCAAATATCAACCAAAACGCCGGTTTTAAATTTACGGTTCCGTTTCTTTTCTTTTCAAAAAGTTTGTTTGTATCAGCTGGGGGGTAAAAGAGGTCACCTGAAGAGGATTGACGATATCTAGTCCTAATGTTCAAAAGTAGCTCCGTTGAAGTTCCACAAAAACACCCGAATATTTTTTGTTTTTAAATCTCGTCTTAACAATCTGCAAGAAATTACCTAAAAGTAGTTGTCATTTCCGCAGGTAAAAGCCTGCCTAAGCATAAAGCAGAACCGTGAAAAATTTGGCTTGCCAGCCAGTATTTTTGCTAACTTTTTAAAACCTCTCGGACAACTTTTTTAGCTGCAACAGATGCCGGCGTAAGACCATCGAGCACTGCTTTTTTCTGCTGACTAAGAACTGGTTTAATACGTTCCATTTTTTTTATTTCTTCAAGTAGCCTTTCCGGGAGTTCTCTTTCAAACCAAGCTCTGGTTTGTTCATTTCGCCTCTCTAGAAAGGAGCCAGTATTTTTTTGCTTTTCGATAAACTCGAGAATTTTTTGGTAGATCTCTTCAACTCCTGATTGTTTCAAAGAGCTACAAAGTAAAACAGGCGGGGGGTCTTTATGTTCGCCATGTATAAAGGAGAGGGCTTTTTGATGTTGAGACTGTGCTAATTCAGCCGCCTCAGTAAGTTCACCGTCTGCTTTATTAATTACGACGATATCAGCAAGCTCTAAGACTCCCTTTTTAATACCTTGTAGGCCATCTCCTGTTTTTGGCATTTGAAGCATGATAAAAACATCAACCATAGAGTGCACAGCGTATTCTGACTGACCCACCCCTACTGTTTCGATGATGATATTATTGTATCCAGCTGCTTCTAAAATTAGGCTTGATTCAAGAGTTCTTCTTGCTACACCTCCCAAGGTCTCTCCTGCCGGTGAAGGTCTTACAAAAGCACTTTCGTGGGACCCAAGCTGCTGCATTCTTGTACGATCTCCAAGAATACTGCCACCACTGATTGGAGAAGATGGATCAACAGCTAAGACGGCAACTTTTTCGTTATTTCGTAAAAGAAGATTTCCTAGAGCTTCTATAAATGTGCTTTTTCCAACACCGGGAATTCCGCTGATTCCTATACGCATACTCTTTCCCGTTTGGGGCATAATAGTCGTAAGGAGTGCCTCAGCCGCTAGTTGATCGTCTTCTAATGAGCTTTCGACAAGGGTGATGGCCTTGGCAATGGCTCTTCGGTGACTAGATGTTAAGTCTTGCGCCAACTTATCCAGATTTAATCGCATCTTTGTCTTACTGACCTTTTTCAATAACTTTCAAAATTTCTTCAGCACACTCAGGAATCGGGGTGCCAGGTCCAAAAATTGCTGAAATGCCTTTTTCGAAAAGGAAGTCATAATCTTTTTTAGGAATGACCCCTCCAGCGACCACATAAATGTCGCTAGCACCTTGATTTTTTAGTTGTTCGATAAGCTCAGGAATAAGTGTTTTATGCCCTGCTGCCTGGGAGGAAATACCTACAACGTGAACATCGTTTTCAATGGCTTCTTTGGCGGCTTCTTCAGGAGTTTGGAAGAGAGGTCCAATATCGACATCGAATCCAAGGTCGGCAAGGCCGGTTGCGATGACTTTAGCGCCTCGGTCATGACCGTCTTGGCCAAGTTTTGCGACAAGAATGCGTGGTCTTCTACCGTTCTTTTGAGAAAACACTTCGATTTTTTGTTGGATTTTTTCAATCACTTCTTTGTGTCCATAAGAGTTTGCATAAACTGAACTTATTGAGTGGATTTCAGCTTTATGTCTGCCAAATACTTTCACAAGAGCGTCTGTCATTTCACCAACAGTCGCCCTAAGTCTGGTTGCCCTTACCGTCAGGTCGAGTAAATTAGCGCCTTTTTCTGCTCCAGCTGTCAACTCTTGCAGAGCTTGATCGACGGCGAGCTG
>CAZBDM010000018.1:16954-20001 GCA_964490675.1 uncultured Oligoflexales bacterium | reverse complement strand
TGCAGGTGTTTTTTTATGAGAAATCCGGGCTAGACTTTGTAACAGGAGCTGATCGATTGAGATTCGTCTTTGTTTGGTTTTTACTGATAAACAACGTGAGCATGGCAACAGAACCAACTTCTACTGACAGAGAAACCTGTATTACCCCCTTCGGAGAGGTCTTGGGAAAAGATCCTCAGGAGGTCATTGCCTATTCCAACTGCAACCCGTACATCGTAAACAACGAGGCGATGAAGCGACAGGGTCAGTTTACTGGTCTAAAGTGGCAATGTGTTGAATATGCAAGACGATGGCTTTTAACAGTAAAAGGGCTTACTTTTAGTGAAGTCGACTTTGCTTATGAGATATGGGACAAAATTAATCATTACAAGCAGCCTGGCACAGATAAGGTCTACAAAACGACCAATTACGTCAATGGTTCAACGACAGAACCTGCCAAAGGGGATTTACTCATTTACGAAAAAAACTTCTTAGGCACGGGTCATGTAGCGGTGATCATTGGAAAAGACAAACAGTTCCTTTTGATCGCTGAGCAAAACTACCTCAATCAAACTTGGCCTGCATCCTACGCGAGGAAAATTAAACTTCATAAAGATGACGGGCGTTATTGGCTGCTCGACTCTTATCTGATCGGTTGGAAGCGCGTTGCTGTCGAATAAATGCTCTAAAGTCAACCCTATCAAGCTCTCTCACTCAAAGAGTTTTTCTTCAGACAAAAAATGATATGATAAGACAGTTTTGAATTAAGCGACACTAGGTGCTTATAGGTTTTTCAACAGGGTGATCAATGAATAAGATTTCAGACAGTAAGTTCAATATGTGGCAAGCGATCATTGCTTTTGTACATGCTGATGGACTAAAGCATCCTTCGGAAGTCGCATTTATTGAAGAAAAGCTGCAAGTCTTAAACCTGACCGGTGAGCAAAAAACTCTACTCAGAGAAGATCTAATCAGACCAAAAAATGTCGACGATTTTTATGAACTCATAACCGCACCCGCTGACAGATCCCAGTTCGTCTACTTTGCCCGCCTTCTTCTTTGGTGTGATGGTGACTTTGACGCCCAGGAAAAAGCTATTCTTGATCGCTTCCATAAAAAGACCCTTGATAAAGTAGACTTCCGAAAGGTCATGCATTCAGTCGATCAAATTGCAGCAGACTACGAAAAGAACCAATCTGATGACCAACCTGGCTTCATCAAGGAACTACTCAATAAACTATTTTGACAAACAAACGACTGTGCAGCAGAGCACATAAATACTTTGATAGGCTAAGATAGACGGTCAACCGCTGCGCAAAGCCTACTGTTGTGGCTCATCACTTTGCTGGATAATGCTCGCCGGTAACACCGATCTGATTGATAATCGACTCATATTTTCCACTTGTACAAAAAGACTCGTCGTCTTCATAAATTGCAATCGACAACTTCATATGCTGGTAGGCTTTTTGTAAGTCTCCTAGATAATAGAATGCTTCAGCAATGTAGCATTGCCGTGTTGTCTCATCTGCATCTAACACACTAAAAGACTCGGCTTTTTCAATGGCCTTTTTATATTGCCTGGCGGCGAGAAGGGCTTTGACATCATTGAGATACTGCTCATTCTTGTTCTTAGGAACAGCTATTTTAAAGAACGCTTCCGCTTTCTTATAAAGAGTTGTTTTCTGTTTGATCGTTGTTATTCCATTAGTATCAAGCGCAATAATAACGAGATCACCTTTCGTAACTTTTGGACAGCAGCGACAGTTAATGTCGGTACCAGCAGCTGTCACCTTGTTTGGTATTTTTTTTATCTGTTCGTCATCATCTTTTAGTATTTTTATCGGTTTGATCTGATAGACCGTTTGAATATCGTTTTGATAGTAATCGACGACCGTACCTTTGAAGATAAAATCAAGCCCAATAAAGTCATCAAACATGACATATTCATTGCATTCGCTCGCAAAGCTAGAAGTACTTGCCGGTAAAAACCAGACCAGCAAAGCCAGCTTAACCATCGCAGTGTTCATAGTTCCCTCAAAATTTTATGCATTTATTAAATGATTTTATCATAGCTCCATCTCTATCTGTGCCTGTCTCTTTTGTGAGGATTTAGATGACTGCTCTCTTCTAGTAGCCAATATTCAATTTTTTTGATTTTTGAAATATTAAATACCATTTATATTACTGTTTTTATTGATTTATATAAATGTTTTAAATTTTCATTTTTATTTTCCGATAAGGGGCTGTCAATACCGAAAAGTCGTCTAAATTCACATGGGAAGGAAAAAAGATGAAGATCAACTATGAAATCTACAAGCTGTTTCTGTTATCACTAAACTTAATGTTTCTAGCTTGCCAGGGGCAAGATAGCATCGAGAAAAGAACAATTGAAAGCCACCAACAAAACGATGGATGGGCAAGTGAATCAGAGTCACAAGCCAACACTCCAAGTCAGTCTCAACTAGAGAACATGCAAGAGAACAAAATGTCTTCTACTGCACCATCAGAAGGATCTGAAGACAACGGTTCCCTTGAGCTTCAGGGTTCAGCTGGCTCCGGCCCTGAAGGACAAAGCTGCATTATCTCTCTTTACTACGTTCTTGCTGATGGCTCGTGGGCACCGGCCTATGGATGCCCTGCTCAACCAGACTACAACGCTTCACTTGTTCAAGACCAAGGAACTAACGGCTGGGAAGGATTTTATGACAACAGCACAAGCGGCGATAACAGTTCAAACCTTTGCCGCCTGAGAGCGCGTGACTGGGCAAATTGGTGTTTTACATCTGGCAATGTCTACGGCATTGGCTCTTATTACAACTCTGAGTGGGGGCTTATTGGTCAGGGCTTCTATGACAAAGCAAACGGTGCATTAGGTTGGTTCCAGATTCCAAAAATTTAAACCTTAGCCACCGAGGTCACCCTCGTCAGCATTAATGAGTTTGTTGAGACTTAAGCAACATATGGATGCGTTCTTCAAGTCTCATCAACAAATGATGATCAAGCGCTTTTTGCACATGCCAGATAAGTTCACCCTTTTGATCGACCAGAAAAGTTTGCGGAAGATTTCC
>CAZBDM010000018.1:16219-16944 GCA_964490675.1 uncultured Oligoflexales bacterium | reverse complement strand
TAGGCTTGAGCGACAATGCCATCTTCGTCAAGTGCAACATCGTATTCAATTCCTTTGAGTGACTCTGTCTCTTCTATGGCTTTAAGGGTGTCATAACTAGCAATTCCTAAGATAGAAAAATCCTCACCTTCAAATTTAGCGGCGATTTCATTGATAAGTGGCTTTTCTTTTTTACAGACCCCACACCAACTCGCCCAGAAATGGACAAGCAAGACTCTCCCCTGGTAGTCGTCGAGTGTCGCATTAGCTTTATGAATAGAATTTACACTTTTCGAAACATGAATCACAGGAAGGTCGAAACTATTGACACGATTAGTCCTTTCCCAAGTGTTCAAGTCACTTCTCAACTGATCAAAAATCTCGGATTTTGCAAACAGATAACCAAGCAGAACTGCAGCAGTCAGTGTTCCGCTCATAAGATAAGATTTAACCTTGGTCTTCGTCATAACCCTTTAATCGGCGAAAGACATAATATCCAGCTCCCCCAATGATAGAAAGAGGAAGAAAGGTGAGAAGAGCCGTTGTGAAAAGAAAAGCCTTACGGCTCTCTTCTTTACTAAATCCACAGACGCTGCATCCATAAGAAAAAGAAGAGACTAGCAATAGAGACAGTAAAAACGAAAAAACTATCCTTAGCATGAGCTCACTCCCACCTTAAAAGTACACAAGGCCATAAAGAATAGGCCAGACCCCTACAATAAAGTACCAGTACATTTGAAGGCCGC
>CAZBDM010000018.1:258-16209 GCA_964490675.1 uncultured Oligoflexales bacterium | reverse complement strand
CGCGTATGTGACTGATCTTGGTTTGGCCCTTTTTGAGCTTTAGGTAAAAATAAACCATCGCAATGACAGCCGAAGCTGCGTGAAGACCATGAGTCCCTATGAGAAGAAAAAATGTCGCCGCAAAGATCCCAGACGTCATTGTCATCCCGTACTTGATAAGCTCTATCCACTCGGACCCTTGAATCACCACAAAAAGCAGAGCACAAATAGTACTGGCAAAGAAAAGCGGCTCAGCCTTGGCACGGTTATTAAGGTCTGCAAACTTTTTGCCGGCCATGAAGAGCAGAACACCGCTCGTTAGAAGCACAAGTGTGTTAAAAGCGGTTACGACGATAGGAAGTTGAACGTTTTCAGGGGGCGCCCAAGAAGCCACGCCCGCCTTGATAACGATGTAAGAGCTGACGAGAGCAGCAAAGAACATGATTTCGGTCATGAGAAAGATCGACATTCCAATGACCTCGTTCGGGATCCTTTTTCTAGAAGAATCCGACCGTGGTTGTTTAGGAATGCCATCAATGGTGATCAGGTTTACCGGCATTGTTTTTATGTTCCTCTATGAGTTGTACGGCACTTGAATTGATCCAAGTATCTCCTTTTGTACGCATCACATCAGAAGCCACTCCGCTAAAGAACAACAACAGGAAAAGCAACATTGTGTAAAGCATATACCAGATATACTTCTTCTCGATGTTCAGATGCATAAAATAAGCAGCGACCATCAGTGCTTTAATAATGGCTATACCGAATGCTGTAAAAAGTGTCACAGCACGATTGCCGAGCTCTGGGCCGATGATACTCACAATCAGGAGTACAAGCAAGATGCCATAGATCTTGACGTAATAGCTTGGTGGATGAATATGATGTTCGTTCGAATCCGCTGACACGATGACTCACTCCTTGTCTTTACTTGGCAATGTACAGTAATGGGAATAGAAAAATCCAAACAATATCGACAAAGTGCCAATAGATTCCTATTAGCTCTACGCGGTGGTAATTTTTGCCTCTCAGAAGATCAAAGGAAATAATCCCCATGATGATCATTCCAGCGATCACGTGCAGCCCGTGAAGACCAGCAGCGGTATAGTAGTAGGACCAAAAAAGGTCTTTGGTTATAGTGTAACCTTTTGATATTTCATAAGTCCATTCATAAGACTTGATAAGTAGAAAGGTCAGACCACCACCGATTGTAAGCCACAAATAAACGAAAGCTTTTGCTCCCTCTTTCCGTTCTGCAGCATTGTGAGCCAAAACGACAAACAAACTTGAAGTAAGAAGAACGAAAGTGTTAACCGCGCCTGCGATGGTATTTGTATGAGCGGCACTTGCACTCCAGTGATCGTATAGGTTTCTCAGAAGCAAGTAACACATCAAAAGACCGCCAAAGATGACGATTTCCGATCCAACCACCCACCAGACCGCTAGGCGGCCTGTAGGTATTCCTGTCATACTACGTCCGGTTGCTATTGGTACTGCCACGTTACTTTTTCCTTCCCTTAAGCTTTTTCGTTTTGGGGCCAAAAATCAGATTCTCTGCCAGGTACACTATACTCGTAAGGTCCACGATAGACTTCCGGCATAACCTTGAAGTTTCCGTGCGGAGGAGGCGAAGGAGCAACCCATTCAAGAGTGTTCGATTGCCAAGGGTTAGCGCCGGCTTTTTCGCCTTTCACCAAACTCCAAATAAAGTTGATAAGGAAAGGAATCTGCCCAAGGATCATCACGATCAGCGACACAGTAGCGATGATACGCAAGGTGTAAAGCTCAGGAGTCGCGAGCTCAGGGTAGTTAAGATAATTGTAAATCCTTCGGTGTTGGCCACTGGCACCTAAGTAAAAAAGAGGAATGAAGATAAAGTTGAACGGGATAATCGTCAGCCAGAAGTGAATCTTACCAAGCGTCTCGTTAAGAAGCCTTCCAAACATTTTCGGAAACCAATAATAGATACCGGCGTAGAAAGCGATAATCGCAATCGGCACGAACGTGTAATGGAAGTGAGCGATGACGAAGTAGGAGTCATGCAGGAAAATATCAGCCCCACTGGCCCCAAGGAAAATGCCTGTCACCCCTCCAATGAGAAATTCGGCTAAGAAGGCAAGCGCGAAAAGCATGGCTGTCGTAAAGCGAATCGACCCTCCGTAAAGAGTGGCGATGTAAGCGAAGAGCATTTCGGCGACCGGGATCGAAATAAGTAGGGTCGTAATGGTAAAGACGTTCGCCATACGCGGATCAATTCCGGCAACGAACTGGTGGTGAGCCCAAACGAAAAATCCAAGAATCGCCGTCGCCACCGCTGTAAAAAGAATAGTTTTGTATGCGAAAAGCTTCTTGCGAGAAAAGGTCGTAATAACCTCTGCAACGATTCCCATAGCCGGCAGAAGAACAACGTAGACTTCCGGGTGACCAAAAAACCAGAAAAGATGCTGCCATAGGATCGGGTCGCCGCCTCTCGCTGGGTCGAAGAAACCAGTTCCAATGGTTTGGTCGAAGATCATCATGACAGCACCAGCCATAAGTGGACCTACAGATGCCATGAACAAGATACTCGCGATAATAATCATCCAAATAACCATGGGGATGTCGTACATCTTCATTCCCTTGGCCCGAGAGTTCATCACCGTCACGATAAAGTTGATTCCACCGAGCAGGAAGGCAACAAACTCAAGCGCCACAGCGGTTATCCATAACACCGACCCCCAAGGCGTAAGACTATACTCGGCATTGGTTGATAGCGGCGGGTAAGCCGTCCAAGCACCCCCGAAGGCTCCTCCTGGGACAAAGAATGAGGCGAGAAGAACGATAACGCTGAGCAAAAACACTTGGTAAGAAAGACGGTTGATCCTCGGGAAGACCATATCATCACAACCGACCATTAGCGGAATCAAAAAGTTTCCAAAGGCTGCTATCAACACCGGCATAGCAAACCAGAAAATCATAATACTACCGTGGTTCGTTACAAGAGCGTTGTATTGCGCCGATGTCACGAGTCCATAGCCGAAGACCTCTTGATTCGGAAAAGCTAATTGCATCCTAAAGACGTAAACAAGAAAAGCCCCAAGAAGACCCATAGCAATACCGGTAAACAAGTACTGCATACCGATCACTTTATGGTCGAGTGGGAAGATATACTTTTGCCAAAAGTTAAGCTCGTGGTGCTCATGATGAGCATGGTCGTCATGGGCTTCTGTAGTCGCCTGTGTCATAACTCTCCCGTTTCACACAAAAAGGTTGAACAACCAATGGTTGCTAGGTTTACGTTAAGATTACTGATCGCTTGCTAACTTTGTTTTCGTTTCGGTTGGCGCCACCTCTCCAAGAGTGTTAGCTCCGGCGGACTTAAGCCATTTGATATGATCTTCTTCGGTTTCAATATAAAGCTTGGCCACCATAATGCCATGACCAATACCGCACATTTCAGCGCACTGAATATCGAATTCACCTGTTTTAGTTGCCTCAAACCATCCCGTGATCACACGTCCTGGCACTGCATCTTGCTTCAAACGGAAAACAGGCACGGAAAAATCATGAAGAACGTCTTCGGACTCGAGTTTGTAGTTGTAAACAACCCCTTTTTTAATATGGAGTTCATCGACCGTTTCAACATCGTCCTCAGTACCTAGTTTTTTGTCGAGTCCTGGATGAACAAAACGCCAAGCCCATTGATGACCGATGATTCGAACCGTTTCTTCCGGCTTAGGAATATCTTGTTTGACGATATACCAAGCTTTGATCGCAAAAAACAAAAGAACCACGTCGAAGGCGATAACCGCGTAGTGAGGCCAATGGATCCATTTTGATTCTTCGTGCTTGTCTCCGGAAACGTATTGAGCTTTTTCGTTCTTCTTCTTGCGGTATTTCCAAATGAAATAGAAAAGAATGCCCTCTGCTGCGAGAAGCCATGCACCGGTTACAAAAAAGATCGTTTCAAAAACGAGATCGATGTCACCGGCGTAAGTTGAAGCCTGGGTTCTGATAAAGTCCATGAACATACGAATCAATCCTCAACTGAGTGCGATTTAATAAACGAACACAAAAACGACTGCCGTCCAGACAACGACACCTGCCAACAACATGTAAAACAACATCCGAGATACAATATCCGCTTCGTCTTTTTTCTTCACCATTACTTTTTATCCGCCACTTTGTAACCGTTAAGTACGTTGATATAAGACACGACGTTTTTCATTGCTTCTTCGTCGAGAAGTGTTGCAATACCGACCATCTGAGCTCCTGTTGGATCGATCGTTGGATCGCCACCCCTTATTTTTTGCTTAAAGTGGTTTAGCTGTTTGAGCAGATACCAGTCGCTTTGTCCAAGCAGACTGGGAGCCTTTAGGACTTTGTTTCCAGCCCCATCCTTGCCGTGACAGGCTACGCAAACACCGTCATAACGTGCTTTTCCCTTAACCCAGTCACCCTTGACTGTTTCTTCCTGTTTAACTGGTTTGAGTTTCGATACATATTCGGCAACCAGTTTCACATCGTCTTTCTGCTGAAGTGTTTTAGACATAGGCCGCATGCGCAGTCCAGCTATATCCTTCGGGTGCTTTCCTCGACCGCCATTCTGGTAATTTCTGAGCTGTGCTTCGACGTACCATTGTGACATCCCAGCAATCGCTGGCGCTTCAAGATTCTTCTTTCCCTCGCCATTAGCACCGTGACAAGAAGAACAAAGACGCCACTGCGCTTCTCCTCTCGGCTTCGCACTGACCTCAGGAGCAGCGAAAAGCGCAAGGCTTGCAACCGCTCCTAACAACCAACCTATGCTACGGATCTTCAAAAAAGGTCTCCTTCTCCAACATAACGGGATCGAAAGTCACATTAAGTTCTGAAATAATTGACTTTTTAATGATATACTAGCTACCACGAAATTTCTAATGCAGAGCATTATGAAAATATTATTGTCACCTCACCTGGACCAGGCGTCTGTTGACCGTATTCCTGTATATATGGATAAGTACCGAAATCACACGGAAATTGCAAAGCCATCCTGACAGAAAATGCAACTTTTTGAACTGCTTAACATATAGTCAGAGTTCGCGATGACAACTTTGGGGTTTGACAAACCTAGCCTGGCATCCTCGCCATTTATTACTTTTAGAACAATGATTTATAGATGTTAGCAATATTTCTTAAAGCCTTAAAGAATGCTTCCGAACGACTTATTGTCTATTTGGAATGCTCAATTTTTGAAAGGTGGGGTATGAGCGACAAAGCTGATTCCAACGTTAAAAACTTCGAAGAACATTCAACAGCTAAGTATCTGATCTTTGAATTGGCCGGCGAAGAATACGGTATCCCTCTGTCTGCTGTCCGTGAAGTGATCGAAGTTCCTCCCATTACGACATTGCCGCACACGCCAAAATTCTTCCGGGGTCTTATAAACCTAAGAGAAAACGTCATCAGCGTCTTTGATTTGCGTATTCAACTAGGCTTACCGGAAATTAAAATAGAAGCAAAAAAGACCTCTACCATTATCACTGAAATTCAAAGACTGCCACTCGGCATCATCGTCGACGAGGTTAAGGAAGTACGCAGTATAAAAAGCAGCAAGGTTGAGGTTGGATTCGAAGACCAAACGCGTGTGGGTCGGCAATTTATTAAGGGGATTGCCAAAGAAGGTGAAAACCTTATCGTCATACTCGAAGTTGAACAGCTTCTTTCCAGCCAACAAATCGACACCTTACGGCAACAGGCGGCCTAACCCCGCGAAATAGATAAAATTATGCATAAAACGACGTTTCCCTCTTAGAAAAACGTCGTTTTTTATTGCGCTGACATCATAATATGCACTTTTTATGACCAAAATATACAATTTGTTGCAAATTCAATGCTTTAATGGTTTAACTATCATCGCCTATCAAGGTAGCATTGAGGGTAAGAAGCCACGCTTCGCTCGATCACTGAGCTATGAGATTCCCGATCAATCAACATGATTCTCCCACTCGATGCTTTTTCTTAAGGACACGATTGTACCCAATAACCCGCTGAAGGAGACCCTCATTGAGTGAGCAAATGTTCAGGTTCGTAGACGTGCCCAAAGAAGACCCGGATAAAAGGGCTGCCGATCTGAGACGGCAAGACTTTCTCGAAATAGATGAGAAATTTAAAGAAGACAGAGCCTTCGAACAGGCCTCACGCTGCTCACAGTGTGGTGTACCCATGTGTCAGGTCAATTGCCCTTTGCAAAATAACATCCCAGACTGGCTTAAAGCTGTCGCTCACGGACGCATGCAGGAAGCTTACGAGATGGCTTCTGAAACAAACACCTTCCCAGAAATATGTGGCCGCATCTGTCCGCAAGACCGCCTTTGTGAGGGCAGCTGCGTCATCCAACACGGCCATGGATCGGTAACGATCGGCTCAATTGAAAAACACATCACTGAAACAGCTTGGAAAGAAGGTTGGGTGACCGCCCCGCATCCTGAACGGGAACGCTCGCAGAGTGTTGGTATCATTGGTGCGGGACCTGCTGGATTAGCAGCCGCGGAAAAATTAAGACGCGCCGGATACGAAGTTCACATCTACGATCGATACGACCGTGCGGGTGGGCTGCTTGTCTACGGAATCCCCAGTTTTAAGCTTGAAAAGGACGTCGTTAAAAGACGTATCGATAAGTTCGAAGAAGCAGGGATCATCTTTCACCGCAATTTTGAAGTTGGAAAAGATGCCACCCTCGCAGACCTCCGTCATAAACACGAAGCCATTTTGATCGCGACTGGCGTCTACAAACCTAGAGACATTCGCATCCCAGGTCGTCACTTCCCGCAAGTCGTCAAGGCTCTCGATTATCTCACTGCCAGTAACCGCACTCAACTTGGCGATCAAGTCGAAGGGTTTAGTAACGGCTCTCTCAACGCAAAAGGTAAAAAAGTCGTCGTCATTGGTGGGGGAGATACCGCTATGGACTGCGTTCGCACTGCCGTGAGACAACAAGCAGAGTCAGTGACCTGCCTGTACAGACGCAACAAAGAAAACATGCCGGGCTCGGCAAAAGAAGTCAAAAACGCTGAAGAGGAAGGCGTCAACTTTACTTGGCTGTCGGCCCCTAAATCATATACAGGCGAAGGTAAGATCGAGCAGATCGAAGTCGACAGAATGCAGCTTGGCTTTGCTGACGAGCAAGGACGGTTCCGACCCCTTGTTATGGAAGGTTCTGAGTACCGCATCTCCGCTGATATGGTGATTCATGCCCTAGGCTTTGAACCAGAAGATATCCCAACCCTGTTTTCCGCCCCAGAGTTGAAGGTCTCTGACTGGGGGACCATAGACGTTGATTGGTCTACCAAACAGACCAACCTTGATGGCGTGTTTGCCGCGGGTGACATTATCCGCGGTGCATCGCTCGTTGTTTGGGCAATCAGAGACGGCAGAGAAGCGGCTGCCAGCATCGATCAATACATCCAAAATAAAGTGCACTGACCAGAAGACACATCAACTCTTCGTGACGTTCTTATCGGTGCATTGAGGAAAATAACAAGGCTTGGAGAAATCTGTGAGGCACATTGAATCTGCAAATGAGTTTATAAAAAACTGGCAAAAAAACGCTGACCTTCTTAACAAGGCCGGTGTTTATCGCTGCGAAGACGAGCACGCTAACTGCGGTGTTGGACTTGTCGCTTCAATCGACGGAGTTCCAAGCCGCAGGGTCGTTGAAGCGGGCATAGGTGCCTTGAAAGTCTTGTTTCATCGTGGGGCTGTCGATGCCGACGGAAAAACTGGCGATGGCGCTGGTGTTCTTCTACAAATTCCAAGATCTTTTTTCACCGAGCAAGTCGAAGCGGTCGGTAGTCACATCAAACCTGAAGACCCGCTTGCCATTGGTATGGTTTTCTTGCCGCGCACCGATCATGCTGCGCAAGAGTTGTGCCGAACGATCGTCGAATCAGCCATCATCAAAAAAGGCTACAAATTACTGGGCTGGCGGCAGGTCCCCGTTGATATCGGAGCGATTGGGGAAAAAGCAAACGCAACCAGGCCTGAGATTGAACAGGTCATGATTACCTCTTCCAAACCCATCGAAGAAGAAGACTTTGAGAGAGAGCTTTACCTGATAAGAAGATCGATTGAAGAGGCGGTTCAAAAAGAAATTATCAATGACTTTTACATCTGTTCTTTGTCATGCCGAAACATTATTTACAAAGGCCTTTTTCTTGCTGAGGGTCTGTCGGCCTTTTATCCTGACCTATTAGACGAGCGCTTTGAATCAAGTTACATCATTTATCACCAGCGTTATTCAACCAATACGTTTCCGAAGTGGTCTCTCGCCCAACCCTTCCGTACTCTCGCCCACAACGGTGAGATTAATACACTGAGAGGCAACATCAACTGGATGAAGGTTCAAGAAGTACGCATGGCTTCAGAGGCATTTGGCGAAGATTCTGCTTCGATCAAACCAGTGATCCGACCAGGAAGCTCTGACTCCGCAGCCCTCGATCAAGTCTTCGAATTAATTATTCGTGCCGGTCGCTCTGCACCGCTGGCAAAATCAATGTTGATTCCCGAAGCATGGCGTAAAAATTCTCTTATGCCTGCCGAGCATAAGGCCTTTTATCAATACTGCGATGCACTTATGAAACCTTGGGACGGCCCAGCTGCCATCACCGCCACCGACGGCCGTTGGGTCATTGCCGGCCTTGATCGTAACGGCCTGCGACCGCTACGCTACAGCCTAACCACCGATGGCCTTCTCGTTGTCGGATCGGAAACAGGTATGATCCGCCTGAAAGCTGAGGAAGTCAAAGAAAAGGGCCGCGTCGGCCCTGGTCAAATGATCGCTGTCGATCTCAAAGAAGGCGCCTTTTTCCGCGATATTGAAATCAAAAACAAGCTCGTCACCGAGAAGCCCTACATTAAGCGCACCGAGAAATCGCGTTATTTCGAAGATCTCATTTCTAAAGACATCGATATCAAGTCTGTCATTCCCTCAGATGAGCTTTCAAACCGCCAGCTTCTTGCTGGATATACCAGAGAAACCCTCGACCTGATTATCGAGCCGATGGCCGAGCTCGGTAAGGAGCCCATTGGTTCAATGGGTGATGACACAGCCCTTGCCGTGCTGTCCGACAAGCATCGTGGACTTCATCACTACTTCAGACAAAACTTTAGCCAGGTGACGAATCCACCAATCGACCCCCTTAGAGAACACCGTGTCATGAATCTCACCACGCGTTTTGGCAATCTTGTCAATGTACTTGACGAGGAAAGCATGCAGGAAGAGGTTCTTATCCTCGAGTCACCAGTGCTTACCTGCCATGAATACCGCGAGATGCTGAAACACATGGATAAGCGTGTCAAAATGATCGACTGTACCTTTACACCAGGTGACGGCAGCAACCTTGAAAAAGCTCTCGACCGTATTCGTTGCGAAGCGGTGTTAGCGGTTGAAAAAGGTTACGACCAGATCGTTTTAAGCGACGAAAACTTACTGCCTGGAAGAGGCCCGATCCCAATGGTCCTTGCCGTATCAGGGGTTCATACGCGACTCGTTGAAAAGGAACTCCGCTCTTACTGCTCGATCAACGTTAGAAGCAGCGAAGCCGTCGATGTACACAGCTTTGCTGTTCTGATCGGAGTTGGAGCGACGACGATTAATCCTTATTTGGCTGAAGAAAGTATTATCGCTCTTCATAGAAAAGGGCGCTTTAAACCGAAAAGCCTTGAAACCTGTGTTGAGAATTACCGCAAAGCGATCAATGCGGGACTCTTAAAAATCATGTCTAAAATGGGCATCTCAATGATCAGCTCATACCGGGCTGGATATAACTTCGAAGCCATCGGACTTTCGCGTACGGTCGTCGCTGAATTTTTTCCAGGCATGCCGTCGCGGATCTCTGGCATCGGTCTTGGTGGCCTGGAAAGAAAGATGCGGACACTTCTTGATAAGATTGCCGATGCGAAAAAAGATCGCTTGCCGATCGGGGGTCTTTACCGTTACCGGGCCGGAGGAGAGATTCACTCATTCAGCGGTAACTACATCCATCAGCTTCAAACAGCCTTGCACCGCAACTCCTATAAACAGTTCAAACGAGCAGCTGATATCATCTATCGTTCAGAGCCAACACAGTTGAGAGATTTGTTTGCCCTAAAGAAATCAAAGACACCAACACCGATTGATGAAGTTGACTCTGTCGCCGTTCTGAGGCGTCACTTTGTTACTCCTGGCATGTCCCTTGGAGCTTTGAGCCCTGAAGCACATGGCACTCTCAATATCGCGATGAACCGCATCGGAGCTAAATCTGTGTCCGGTGAAGGCGGCGAAGATCGCAAACGTTACCAACCTTTTCCCAACGGTGACAACGCCAATTCCAAGGTAAAACAAGTCGCTTCCGGACGTTTTGGTGTTACAGCCGAGTATCTCAATCAATGTGAAGAAATTGAAATAAAGGTCGCACAGGGAGCAAAGCCAGGTGAGGGTGGTCAGCTCCCCGGGTTTAAGGTGACCACTGAGATCGCTAAACTGCGCCACGCCACGCCGGGCGTCACTCTCATCAGCCCTCCACCGCATCACGATATCTATTCGATTGAAGATTTGGCGCAGCTGATCTACGACCTCAAACAGATCAACCCCATCGCACGCGTCTGCGTAAAACTAGTCGCGCGCTCCGGCATCGGCACCATCGCTGCCGGGGTTGCAAAAGCTAACGCAGACGTCATCCAGATCTCCGGTCATTCTGGTGGCACAGGAGCAAGCCCCAAGAGCAGTATTAGCCACGTTGGCCTCCCTTGGGAAATAGGACTTTCAGAAGTCCACCAAATCCTCACCCTCAACCGCCTCAGACATCGTGTTAAGCTGCGCGTTGATGGGGGCATCAAAACCGGGCGTGATATTATTATTGCCGCAATCTTAGGAGGTGAAGAATTCGGTATCGGCACTTCTTCTCTCGTAGCGATGGGCTGTCTTCTTGTAAGGCAGTGCCAATCAAACATATGTCCGGTTGGTATTTGTACGCAAAAGCCGGAACTCAGAGCTAAGTTCGAGGGTACCCCTGAAAAGGTCATCAGACTCTTTTCTTTCTTAGCGGAAGAAGTCAGACACCTACTGTCTGAGCTTGGTGCGAAAAGCCTTAATGACATCGTTGGTCGTACCGAATTACTCCAACAGGTGAATCGGGTCAGCGAGTGGTTTGACGATCTCGACCTTAATCCACTGCTGGTCAAACCAGACTCGGGCAATCTGCCGACCACTTGCCAACTTCCGAAAGGTCATCGTAACGAAGTTCCTGATACCCTCGATGCCGAGATTATCAGAGACGCTGAGCCCTTTTTTAAGGGTGGCGAAAAGATGGAACTTGCTTACAACGTAAGAAACACCCACCGTACCGTCGGCACACGCTTTTCTTCAAAGCTTGTACGTAAATTCGGCGAAAGAGAGTTTCAAGAGGGTCATGTCACCATTCGCCTGCGAGGGTCGGCAGGACAATCTTTGGGAGCATTCCTGGTCAAGGGAATCAGTATTTACGTCAAAGGTGATGCTAATGACTATGTCGGCAAAGGCCTTAGCGGTGGCACCATTGCCATCCGGCCCTACACTTCGAGTATCTTTCCTAGCCAGAAGAACACCATCATTGGCAACACTGTCCTTTACGGTGCGACCTCTGGAAATCTCTATGCCGCTGGTCAAGCAGGCGAACGCTTTTGTGTGAGAAACTCCGGCGCAAACACCGTTGTCGAAGGTTGCGGCGCGAACGGATGCGAGTACATGACCGGCGGAACGGCAGTGATACTTGGCGAAGTCGGGGATAACTTCGCAGCAGGTATGACGGGCGGTATGGCCTTTGTCTACGATTCAAACGATACCTTCATTCATCGCATAAACGACGAATCGGTGTTCTACCAGCGCCTTGCTTCGCAATATTGGGAAAACGAGCTGAAAAAGCTCGTCGAAGCTCACCACAGAGAGACAGGATCAAGTTATTCCGAACGCATTTTGGTCGATTGGGAACGATCGAAACAGCTCTTTTGGCAGGTCATCCCCTACGAAATGAAAGACCGCCTCAAAGCGCCCCTTAGCGATCATCCTGACGGAGTCAGCGGTAGCGCTGGTGGAATGACTCTGAGAAACTAACTGAGGGACTATTTTTCGATATCATTAACGACATGGACCATCGTTTTTTTGTGGTCCATCGTCCAAACATCGAGTGTTTCATCCTCATCCAGGTTGGCGTACGCAACCATCTTATAACCATCGTCAGTGACACCGCAATCATTGCACATTTCCTTGACTGCTTGGGTAAAGCCGTACTGATAGAGAAGCTTGCCGCGGAATTGTCTTTCAAGGTTTTCAATCTCAGTTTGTAAGGCTTCGGCGCTATACTTTCCGTATTCAATCTGATTACTTTCCATGATCACATAGAGAGAGTTGAGACTGACTTTTGCCTCTGCTTGGCGGGCCTTAAGCTGGTGGCGTTTCATCGAATCGATATTAAGAACGACGAGAGCGACAAAAGCCACCCCTAATAGGGCGAGAACTCCGGCAATAAGTTTAAACAACGTACCTAGAAACGATCGACCAGACGCTTTGCCAGAAGACTCTGTAGCCATCACAACCCCTTTGAACATATCTCGAAAGATCAAACTCCATTTTAGCATGGCGGAAGCCCGCTCAGAAGATTCTCCTGCCCGCTCAGAGTAAACTGCTTATATTTTCTACATGTTTGCCGTTTTATGGAGAAAGTGGCTGACGCCCTCAACAAAAGGAGATCTAAACTTATGAAAATAGCACTTTACTTAACACTTATAATAAGCATCGTTCTTCCCGGACAAGGCCTAGCTTGCTCAGCATTTGGCACATATCTGGATGATCAATTTGTTGTTGCTAAAAACTTTGACTGGATCCACGGTGATGGTTTTGTCGTCAAGAATGAAGCTGGCCGTCAACGACTTTCTTTCGCAAATCCCAACAAAAAGTCCTGGACATCGAAATATCAAAGTCTCAGCTTTACGACCTTAGGGCCAGGCTTTCCTGTCAGCGGCATGAATGAAAAAGGACTGGTTATCGAATCTCTTGTTAACCTTGAACAACCCGTTAAACAGTCGCGTTCTTCTCAGACTCTGATTTCATTGGAGTGGGCGCAGTATCACCTTGATCGTTCGGCATCCGTCAAAGAAGTCATCACTGCAACCCGCAAAAAAGGATTTGGGCAGATGCTTATTCCTTTGCATTTTTTTGTCTGCGACAGCAGTGGTGATTGCGCTATTTTTGAAGGTCAAGGCCGAACGGTCAGTATCTTGCGCCCTGAAGATAAGCATAAAAAACTTTTGGCCAATCGTCAGTACAAGACTGATCTGGCTGGACCTAGTGTTCTCTTAAGCGCAGGTGCCGCCCTCAATCGTATGTTGGGAAATCACTCAAGCGTCCGCTTTAATACCATTCGTGATAGACTCGAAGCCGACCAGATAAAAGCCGAAAAAGATATTTTTGAAACCCTACAAGACGCGCGCGTCGTTGGTCTTAATAGATGGCAAATCATCTGGAATACCGCACAAAAAACAGCTACCATTAAGTCTGGATCGAAAATAAGAAGGTTTTCTTTTGATGGGCTAGACTTCTCTTGTCAGGGTGATGTGCAGGTCATGAAGATCGGTAAAAGTAAATTTAGAAGCTACAAGAAAAGAGATTTAAAGGGTGTCCAGTCGAGGATTGTTGATGTTATGAAATATCGAGTCGGAGTTGTCGATCGGTCGCTCGCCAAAGCTATCTCGGCTCACACTCTTAAGGGACAATGTCAGAGTCTTGCCCAAAGGAAGTGATGAAGTCTTATCGAGAATACCTAAAAATACATTTCTTGTTTGCGACGGTGCTTGCCATCGTCGCATTCATTTATGTTCTTCTCATTAATACAACCGCCACCAAACCTCTGATCTTTTTACATGGTTTTATTCTATGGGTCTTAACACCTCCGGCTCTCGCTCTGATCGATCTGAATATCCAAAAGCACCAGCCTTCCCTCCGGCTTCTTTATAGTATCCCGACCTACGTAGTTTGCCTTTTTTTCATCACGACCCTAATGATCTTAATGATCAATGAAATGACTGCCATTGCGCTCTCAGAGTTAATCGGCAAACCTCTCATCGCAGGCGTTTTCCCGATATTTGCTGGCTATATTGTGTTTTTGATCGGCAAGGAATGGCGTAGCGAAAAAATGCGTACGATTAGCCTTGAGCATGCCGCCACAAAAGCGCAGCTCGCTTCTCTAGGGGCCCAGTTTAACCCTCATTTTCTCTTTAATACCTTCGCAAGCCTAGAAGGGCTGATCGATAGTGCCCCCGGAGAAGCAAAGACGATCATCTACCGTTTATCCGACCTCTACCGAAAACTCCTTGAAAACTCAAAAACAGGTGAAATCACCATCGACCAAGAATGGCTCATGATCGAAGACTATCTGAACATTCAAGCGATGCGCTTTACCGGACGCTTTCGCATTGAAAAGAAGCTCTCTGACAACGTTGGCATCGTAGTTATTCCATCAGGTGTACTGCTTGGTCTATTAGAAAATGTCTTTAAACACGCTGTCGAGACAACAACGCAACCCACGACGATATGTTTCGAGGCTTCCTTGGCCGATGATCTCTGCAGGCTGAGTCTTCGTAACGATCTGAAAGCTCATTCTACCCACAAACGAGACTCCTTGGGCCACGGTCTTGAGGATGTTAGAGAGCGTTTCCGCTTAATTTATGGTGATGCTTTTAGATTTTCAGCTAAGCAGAAAGATGATCAGTTTGTCGTAGACATTCAGTTACTCAAACCAAAAAGAAAGACTTAGAATGAAAGTGTTGATTGTCGACGATGAGACCATCATCGCAACATCGATTGAGACAAAAGTAAAAGATGCCTTTCCAGACTGGCAAGTCGAAAAAATCTGTTCACCAACCGAGGCTCTTTCCTATATTAAAGATTGGCGACCTGATATCCTGCTGCTTGATATTCAGATGCCTGAGTTGACCGGTTTTGAGCTCTTAGATCAGCTAGGTAAAGATGATAAGACCTTCGCTTTGATCTTCTCAACAGCTTACGATCAATTTGCCATCAAAGCCTTCGAGGAAGAAGCGATCGACTACCTGCTGAAACCGATCGACCCCAAAAGACTTATCAAGGCTCTTGAAAGGGCCGTCTTAAGAGTCGGTCATCAGGCGTTATCCTTCAGACCTAGTCAGGAAGGACTGACAAAAATAGTCGTTAAACTTCGCAATAATCAAGTTATCTTACCGATAGAATCGATTTGTCTATTCACCAGTGACTCTCATACCACACTGGTTTTCGATCAAAGTGGTAAGGAATATGTCTATGACTTACCTCTTGGTGAACTCGAGGAACGTCTCGATGGGCGTTTTATCCGTACCCATAGATCATTTGTCATAAACAAAGAGCACATCGAGAGTTTTGACTTGAAAGAAAACCTCATCACGATCAAACATTACTCCCCAAAAGTGCCTCTAGCAAAGCGCAGAAAACAGATGTTCATACAGGCAATTAACGCCCTTTAGAAACCCTCTGCCTGTCATTTCATCACAGCATCCGAAACGAACCCCTCTAATATTCCAGTAGCTTAGATAACTATTGTTCGGTTTATAAAAAACAAATATATTTTTATTGAAATAAAGCCCTTTAATAAATAAACCTTCGTCTACTAATATTGGCGTGCTTAAAAGGAGCTTTTATATGAAGATTTTAATGACAATAGTTGCAGGTTTGGCCACATCTTTGTTTGCTGGGCAAGCTTTTGCAACGGCCACTTATTCTTGTGATACCGCACTCATTACCCAGGCCTCTCAAAACCGCATGGGCTACCGCCAGTTCAATGCTTTGACTGTCTCGTTTGATGTTGGACATTATGTTCCAGAAGGTAAACCCGCCTTTGCAGCCAGCACTGAAGCATTTATTTCAGTCGCTCTAGACTTCCACGGCTACCAAGGGCTTGAAGGCTGGACGCTCCTCAGTGAACACGAGCTTAT
>CAZBDM010000018.1:0-248 GCA_964490675.1 uncultured Oligoflexales bacterium | reverse complement strand
CGCACATTTACCGCAACATAGAAAAAGGACTGCGCGCAGAATTTGTCAGCTCTGGCGTCGGAATGTCGATCCTTGTCTATAAAGAAGCGAAAGATGGCGGTAATGATCAAATGCTTGCAGAAGTCGACGTTAAAGAGTTAAACCCAGCCGTCTCATTCAAAGATATTGAAGAAAACCATTGGTACTCTCCTCAAGCGCAAGCGATCGGAAGTGTAAAGTTTCTAGAAGATGGTAAAGTCGTCACCAAC
>CAZBDM010000017.1:13562-20136 GCA_964490675.1 uncultured Oligoflexales bacterium | reverse complement strand
AGCGAGTCAGACCATCTTTTGTACTTTGCATAAGCTACTTCGTAGTCATTCATCTTCCGCTCTTTTTGAGCAGCAGACACAAAAAACTCCTCTTCCATAAAAAAATCAACTATTAAAGCGGTGGCTATGAAATCCATCAAATTGGCCGTCCAAACCATAAGGTAATCAAAAAACCACGTCTCTTTGGTAAAGACTTCAATATGACTTCTCGCCTCCACAAGATTACCATCTTCCAAATGTTTAATAACCTCTTTAGGCCATTTTCTATTGATATCTAAGCGAAGGGGGATGAGCCACGGCATCAAATCCAGACCTGAAGCACTGCGTGAAATAGCAGCTAGAATAGGAATGTTTACTGCAACATTTAAAGCTGCTCGATAAGAAGCGTGTTTTAGTTGAGAGTACCTTTTAAAAAGTAAGTTTGTATCTTTTGGCAGCTTGATATGAAGTGACGTTAAATAGTCATCAAGACTTGTTTTTACTGATAGTTGCGCTAATCTCGCATCTAGCGCTGCTTCGTAAAAGGTCACAAGTCTCATACCATCAGGCAAGCGGCTTAAATATGCTAGTTTCATTACATCTTGATATAGAGAAACGACGGTTTCTGGAGAGCCCCTTGATGAGGATACTTCAACAAACGCTTTTTTAATTCTGTTTTGCAACCGAGTCCTTGCCCCGAATGGATACCAATTTTTTTTCCGAGTAGATTGCGAGGTATAGTTTTGTTGCTTCTTTCAATAAGAAGGTCGAGAGCTGCAAGCCATTCCTCCGGAGATAGGCTTACATTTAATTGAGTTCTCAGAGCATCATCAGGAAAATGATCAAATTCCCCACGTGCTTGCTTAAATTTCGAACTTGAAAATGCCTTATAACTTTCAGGATTTCCGGTAATTGCTGTCTTTATGACCTCGGGGCAAGTTCTAGATGCGCCTACCTCACTAAAGATGAACAAAATGAAAATAAGCCATTTCAAATTTTGCTCCTCCCTTTAGTTGAGATAAAAGCACTTCATTTCCTCTAAACCCGGACAACCGTTACTTGACCAATCAAATCCAGATTTGTAGATATTTGACCCTGATCGATAGTTTAAGTGACATGCTCTATCAATACCGACTCGTCTGAATCTTTCAGTCACCTCAAAACACTTCGCTTCTTCTGTCTTTAACTCTGAAGCTGCAGATTTCTTTGAGAATAAAACCAAAAAAAATGCAGCCAAGCCTACCGCAACTGTAATAGCGAAATATTTTCCTCCACTATCTGGACTATGACCTGCTGATTTTGAATTGAATACGCTTGAACGACCAGCAATCATGCGGCTTGCTACTGCTTCAGCCCTCATATCCCCAACGACTTCTGAAGCTTTCAGGATCTCACTCAAACCAGGAAGATCTTTTCTCCAAGGCCAATCTTCAACTCTAAGGCCTTCGCCTGATCTAAGTCTTCTGTTAGCATCATCAATGAGCCCATTGATACTTGGCTTTAAGTCTTCAGGAGTTGCTGGTACTTCTATACGCCCTTCAACTGCTTTGTTGATTTCCTCAACAAAATATCTATCGCCTGTGACCATATGGACTGCTATCTGCCCATCAGGAGCAATCACTAGACCTAGGTCTCTAAATTTCTCGAGAGCCGCATGTTTTTCGATTAGTTTGAAACCCGCTAGCTGAAAAAGTGTTGCTATGGGGTTATTTGAACTTTTACATTTTTGGTAAATTTTCCGATCATTAGAAGAGATCTCACTTCCAGTTGGAATGACCTCGGGGGTCTCGCCTCTTTGCCTAGCAAAAGTGTTCGAAAGAGTTCTCAAATATCTCATTTCCCCTTCTAAATCATTCATACCATTGGTGCTGGTTAAGGATCTTGTCTTTAAATCTATCTTTGACAAATGAGACACACCAAATAAAAGCCCATTTCTCTTATCTAAAAAGTAGCCATACTTTTCAAGAAGGGTGTTAAACTCTCGCATTTGACTTGCATTCAATCGATCATAGTCGCGACCTTCAGAAGAAATGGTCTCAACCACTGGTCTTCTTGGTTGATAAGGGGTCCTTCGAGAAGGGCCGATTCCTCTCCTCCTATTTGATGCGCTGATGGCCATAAGTGCTGCCATCAAGCCTCTTTCTTGTACGTTTGCGTAAGCTTTGGCTGACATAAAAATAAAATCGATGAAGTCTTTAATATAAGGTGTTAAAGGAAAGGCCTGGGCTTGTTTCCAGTATGGTGTAAGATCATCTTTAAATGCCAGCAAATCTCGCTCAGCTTCAGCAATTGTCGTATGTTCGTTGTATCTAAGAGAAGTCACATGAACTGGCTTTTGTCCATCTGCGAATCCATTTCGATTATAAACCAATGCAGCAATGATCGTGTCTTCACCTTTAGATTCGAACGTAACTAAGTACTCGAACGGTATGCTTCCTGAAGGTCTGACCAAGAAGTAGTTTGAAAATGAGTACAGAGACAAATTCCTTAAACTTAGTTTTGGTCCTTCGTAGTAACCCTCTGGATAGGGTAAAACGTAATTGATTGAAAAGCCTTCATGATCACTTGCTAAAGCTGAAACAGTAGTATTAATGATCCAGTTGGAAAAAGACTCTTCGTCTATTTCAAGGGTAGCGAGTGTCTGCTGCTGACCTTCACTACTCGTTACTTCGTAAGGGGATAGGTATGCGTTTTTACATTGCACAAAAAAAACAAAGGCCATAAAAATTGAAAAGCTTTTTTTTATCATCTTTTTTCTTTCAATTTGATCATGTCCTTGAGTTTCTAAATAGGAATAGAATTAAATACTGAGTTGGTTTCGGAATAAGGCAATGATTTCTTGAAAAATAAGCCGACAAATGTTTGTTTTATTTGGTGTTTCTAGCAAGTTGTAAATTTGCAATAGACCGTTAGATTCACACTAAAATTCATCACATTAACCACTTTTGCTGAAAAATGAAAATGCCATTTTCTCGTCTCACCCCAGAGTTTTAGTTCCCCAAATTTTATGGACAATGAGTTAAACTGACAATTCATACCTTGCAGGGACCACATGAGCAGCCCCCAAATCAGTACTAATCAAAAGATCAGAATCAGGAAGATGATCGAAAAAACTCATTGGTGTCAGAAAAACCAGGAGCTCTCAGCTGCGGTTGTTAAGCTGCATTGGATTCCTCTATTGTTCATTGCAGCACGAATACTTGCGCTGCCATATATTTTACGGTCCTGTCAACTGATTAATCTTCAGCATCGACTCCATAGAGCTCTCGATAAAGATCAACCCCATGCATCTTGACAGGTACTTTTTCAATCAAAACAGCGGCTATAATAAAACCGACGATAAGAATGATCGTTAACACAATTTTTTTGACATCAAGCTTCATGCACACCTATGAAAATTTAAGGGTGAACATTGTTTTGATCCTGCTTGTCGTCGTCGAGCCTTTCGAATAAGACAGACTCGCCTTCGCTCATCAAACGTATTTCAGGTGCGAGGGCCATAGCTATGAGGACAATAATGATTGCTATGACACCCTTGAAGGTGCGCTCGGTATGAGGAGATCGAGAGTCCATTTGTAAACCCCTTTTCAGAAAGTCTCATGGTTCAAGCTCCTCAATCTTCCATTAATTTCATATTCGACTTATACGTTGGAATATTTAGTCATATTTAAAGTGATAAGGACATGATTGGAAAGAATTTATAAGATGATAATACGACTTACTTTTTGAAGCTTGCAGGTGATTGTTTTTTTACTACGCCGACCGTTTTAACGTTTCTGGTCGGGCATGATTTTACACTATAAAAGTCATATAGAAGGCGACGATTTTTTGGTTTATTTGACTATTGACAGCCTCATAGTCATCTTTAGTGAAATTGATCGAGCTTCTTCGCAAGCTTCACAAAAACAGCAAAAATGCTCGGTAACAAAGGAGATGCTCGCTCACTGGGAAGCTTTTGACAAATAAGAGCATTGAATGGACTAGCAACCCAGGTTACATTGCAATTCTATTTGATGATTTAGTATCGAAAGATTGCTCGGAGGTCATGATGAAACTTACACCGATTTTATTAACTATAGCAGTGTCAGGCTGTGCAACGATGAAAAACCCAGACGACAACGGTCCTTACGGACCAAAAACTGATGACGAGACCAAAGGGCGCTCAGGAGTTGTTGTTTACAATCCAGGTGGTCTTAAGGAAATCGTTGATATTCGAAGAAAAGACGCCTTTAAAAAAATCTACGAATTCTGCGGAAGAAGCCGCGACTATAAAATAATCAAGGAAGAAGACGTCGAAACAAAAGTCTCCGAAGGAAGCAACTCTCTCGCCACCATCGGCGCTACAAGGGTCAAAGAAATTCACTTTAGTTGTCATTAATCCTTGGCTATTTGCACCAAGATGAAATGACGATGTCATTGCCAAAGAGGGGAACAAGCGACGGGAATCTTGATTGAGATGCTCGTCGCGACCTTCCTTTTCTAAGCATGTCATGGAGTATCGTTCAGGTAACGCTCACTTATCTGAGAGGAAACATCGAAAACATTGAGAAATCGATTGCTTGGTTATTGCGTCGATAGATATGGGTCGGAGCTCTATGCGGGTAGACTCCACTAGTAGCAATATCCTTAAGAGTGACGATACGGTAGCTATGTTGACTATATTGATTATCTTTCATGTAAACATAACCATTGGCAAGATAAACCACTGAGTGATGGTTGCCGTAAATAAGAATGTCCCCAAAACGTACCTGTTTCTCATCGGTCACATCATCAAAGTAAAGGGGAGCCGAAGTAGCAGAATCATCTTGGTAAGCGTATATGATTTCCTTGGCCCAATCGGACTGAAAGTCTCCTACCTCATCATAAAACAACTTGTAATCTTTCGACTTATCAGCGAATGCCTTATCAACAAAGGCAAGAGCTGCACTGTGGCAAAAGTCTTTTCCGTAGTAGTCAAGAATCGCGACGCGCCGTCGCGCGTAGTCGGGAAACAGAGCTGTCATTGGCAAGCTTGTTCCTTGCGCTGCAATAACGTCTTCAAACTCTTTACGACTAAAAAGAGTTGACATAAATTCAAAGAGAGCTTCATCATCTTTATAAGAAGAAGGAAGTACAACTGTAAGGTCGTAACTATAAAGACCGCGGGCCTCAACGAGTTTTTTGACCAGCCTTGGAGGGACGAGAAGATACGGTTCAGCATATTCATTTTTGGCAGGTTGGAACGTTAAAGTCTGGCGATCATTGGGGATCAGACCTTCGAGATAGATTTGTTTGTATTGTTTTCCCTCTTGACAGCCTTCCCACTCTGCTTGTTTAGCACCGTCGTTGTAAACACACTTCAGCAGACCACTTTCCATGTAAAGACTGAAGTCACTTTCGCTTTCTGCATCGATTTCCAATAAATTTTTGACATCAGAAAGCTTCTTACCTGGAAGATGGATTTGCCAGAAGATTTCAGTATCACCGGAGCCAACGCTCTGCTCTTCTGCTGCTGCGGCAATTTTTCCAGCATTGATAGGTATTGTTTTCCGTTCGGCTGATATTTTAAGCTTGTCGTACGAACCTTGGATAAGTTCGTCTATATCGAGCTCGGGACGTGGCTGACGAATGAGCTCTTCTGGCGTGCCCTGCGCGTAATCGCTGAGAGGATTGTTTTTGACCTGCGAATCCGGGTCAGACACTCTACACGATGGAAGTGTATAGACAAAAATAAGCAATAATTTCAATTGATTCCAACTCAAAACAACTCCACAACCACCTGATTTTATTAGTTATATAAACGCTTATCGGAATATCGGCTATGTTAATTGAGGAAAAAATTCACAGTTCAATCGCGACAAATCTTAGATCAAATTTCAGGCTTGGCTTATGAATAGAGAATTGACTAAAATCAATCATCGATTCCCTCTCTTGTAGATTGAGGTTTTCAACATGACTGATAAAGAACGACGACGCGAGTTAAGACGCGAAGCCTACAAGAAGGCAAAAGCAAAACGCGATGCCGATCCAAACTATCTAAAACTAAAAGAAGACCTCAAACAAAAAAGAAAAGAAGCCTACCGTAAGGCCAAAGAGAAACGCGACACGGATCCTCGATATCAAGAAATGAAAGAAAGACAAAAGCAGAAGAGAAGAGAACAATACTTACGTTCTAAAGAGCAGCATCAAAGTAAACAGGGCGAAATAAAGAAACTTGATCGTCATAAAAGAATCCAAGAGCTCGCCAAAATGATCAAAAAAGCAGTTGATCGGGCGGATGATAAACCAAGCTCCTCTGAAAAAACCCCTTTTGTCGAAAACAGTGAGTTTTCAAACATCATTTTCTTAGCCGACCGTAAGCCTCCCAGCAAGACCGACCTTTAACGCCTATGGGAAGCCATGAATATTCCTTACCAAAAACTTAGCAAAGAAGCACTCTATGGTATCTTAAGTGAATTTGTTCTTAGAGAAGGAACCGATTACGGTCACAAGGATTGGCTTCTTGCTGAAAAGATCGAACAGGTGCTTAGAAAAGTGAAAGCGGGAGAAGCATATATAGTCTTCGATCCGAAAACCGAAACTTGCTCGATTGTCGAACGATAGATATTATGTACTA
>CAZBDM010000017.1:5822-13552 GCA_964490675.1 uncultured Oligoflexales bacterium | reverse complement strand
AAGCTGAAAATAAAACGAACTTGCCAAAAGAGGCTTATGAATGAGTATTAAATCTATCTTAACTCTTGCTAGTCTTTCCCTTATTTTAATGGCGCCGCAAGGCTTTGCCAAAAAGCCAGTGGATCCAAACCTTCAAGAAAGCCGTAAGATTGTCAAGTCATTTGCTAAGACTTTGAAGGGCGAACTTCTTGGAGCGATCGCTAAGGGTGGACCAGCAAATAGCATCAACATTTGTGCAAAGCGCGCTTACGAACTAGCCGAAGATTTTAGCAAGAAACACAAGATCACTATCAGCCGCACAAGTCTCAAACTACGAAATCCTAAAAATGAACCCGATGCTTGGCAAAAGAAAGTTTTAGAGCAGTTTGAAAAGCGCAGAAAAGCCGGCGAGACGGCTAAGAAAATGGACTACAGTGAAGTCGTAACGACCAATGGTCAAAAGCAATTTCGTTATATGAAAGCCATCGGTGTTGAAGCAAAATGTCTGCTTTGTCACGGCTCACAGATCAACAAAGATATTCAAACGAAACTCAACGAAAACTACCCCGCTGACAAAGCTGTTGGGTACAGTGAAGGTCAAATTCGCGGCGCTGTCTCGATAACAAAAAATATCTAAAGTCATCAGATTCAGGGCTTTTCGTTGGTATTTGGAAAGACGCTTTCCCAGCTCACCAGGCTTTTTTATGCCAACAAGGCCCAGGTTTCTAGACAGAGAATTCTCAATTATTACCATTGCTGCAAATCTTCACTTTTCTTAACCATATTTTTTCTATCCGACAATCTATTAGAATCCGTACATATTTCTCCTCACTGCGTTTGTTTTCCTCTAAAAATCAAATAAATTCATAAGGCATTCTAAGTCTTTGCCGATAGCTCAAAAGTAAACCTTGAGAGGATTTCCATGAAAACGAGAATCTTGTTTCTACTCATGAGTGCCACCGTCTTCCTGCAGTGTAAACAAATGACACCCATCGAGGACGGGTCTGAGCTTTTAGCTACTTCCGAAGACGCGACTGAGGCCTGCTGGGAGTTCTTTGGTCAAAGTTATTTCTTTGACGAACGAGGAGAGCAAGTCGAAAGAATCATGCCTGAAGTGCTACAAAATCATACTTTTAGTCTTGGAAACACCTGTGTGATAAGGACGACAAGAGCAGTCAATTTGGGGACCTGGTTTGATCAAATGGTCGATACTTTCGCCCTTCTTTACGCACTTCAATACGCTCCCAATGTTTTAAGAAATGCAACGGTTAATAACGTTGCCGGTGGTGATGACTTTAATCCGGCTTTGTCTCAGACCCGCGTCGAAACCTATGATGAGGTCACCTTTGATGATGGTAGAAGCTATGCATACTCACCTGTGACTGTCGGTGAAACCTATTTTGAACCCGTCATTCACCCAAAAGGCACACATGTCGTCGCGTTTTATATAACCTTCACAACCGGTGAACCGAGCGTTTCTGAGAGACCAGTGTGTAACGTCACACATGCCACTAATCCAAATAAAGACTTGAGAACATCTAGCTGTCGCTTCCCACAGCTCGGTATTCTATTGGTTTTCGACGGACAAATGTTTGACTCGATGAAAAACCCTGAACGAGACACTTTAGCCTCCTATCAAGAGATCTATCGAACACAAACCCAAGTGAAAAAGACTGCAGCAAAATGGGATCGATGGTATTCAGCACTCGAACTTATCAAATACGATGAGGATTACCAAGGATGGGCGGCCTATCCGGAGTCAGAGAAAAGAGTCTTTCAGGAAAGATGGCGTGCCTACCTTCTTGGAGCCGCGGTGGAAGCTCTCGAAGATCATGATGAGACTTTTGGGCAAATCCTAAAACGCATGTCAAAAGCAATGCAAAGAATGGACCTCAACATGGGAATCATCAAAGACTACATGGCGGATATGACGACTCAGATGGAAGGTATCGCAAAAAATATGAATAATATGTCTATTCAGTTAGAACGTATGCAGATGACCATGTCACAGCTATGCAAATCAGTAGACTTGATGTCTGACGATACGCGCATCATGGGAAGTGTGGCTCAGAATCCCTCGCAAATGTTTAATCCAGTTAACTGGTTTATGAACCTTTTCGGCGGTGGACTTGACTCTGCCGTACCGCACGCTCAAAATTATAATATCGCTCCTCCTGATCCTAACCAATATCCACCTCCTTTTTGGGACCCAACAAAAAATCCATGAAAAAATGTGCTCCGCGTGAAATTAAAGAGTATTCGCAAGTCGTCGTGGAGTACTATCATAACAAAATCCGTGAACTTGAGCCTGGCGTTAGTGAAGCATGTTTGTCTTCGCCAGAGTATTGGCTAGGAGGGTATCCCATCCATCAAACCAGACAAAAACAAGCAGGCTCAATCTGTGCCCCGCTCCAGCAAGATACGACCTATATGCCCCGTCCCCAAGGTCAACCTTATGCCTACGGTCAATCTCATTGCCCGCCAGGAAGATGCCAAGGATATGGGTATCGCGGTATGCCAGGTAGCTTTGATGGATCTTGGCGACAAAAGCGGAGCCCAGGTCCCATGGGAATGATGCCAACTGGCATGGTGGGGGCAATGGAAAAAATGTTTAATCGTATGTTCAACTAAGCTTAAATTTCCACTATTATACAATAAATTATTTTATAAAATTATAACAATTTGACATTTCATTAATTTATATTATTATCATGGTATGGCATTTTGACCTTCACACAGGCCTTACTATGCTCAAATTAAACTATCTTTATATTTTTTTATTTTGCTTTATATGCTTGCCGGCAGCAAGCGGTGCCAGCGAACAAACACAGCTTGCAGAAAACGAATCTTGGACGATCTTTCAAAAGACTTCTCCAGGAGAAGGCTCTACTCTTTGTATCATAAAAAGCAAAAAAGCTCTCACTTACACAGTCATGCGACCATTGGATCTACAAGACTTTGTCGATCGAGGACCCGCACCTCTTAGACAAGCAAAAGCGGTCTTGCAGTTTGAATTAAACGACCAAAAAGAAGAAGTAGAAATAAAAATTAACACGGGCTACCACATCCCGGTCAGTACAAGAGCTTACTTCTTTGTTGCTCATCAGGTCTATTCATCGCATGAATGCCCATCAAATCAGGGTTTGCAGGGATTTCCTTACCACAACAGACCAATGACCCTTGGTTATGATGGAGGCCCCGAGATTTATACTGAGTACCGCTGGGGACCGAAATTAGCATTTGTAAAAATCCCCTATGACGATTTTATTCAACTTCAAAGCAAAACGACTTTTTATTTTGGATTCTCTTTGGGTCCTTCTGTCGCTGGACGCGAACACCTTTCTATAGACGGAGACTTTGAAGAAGCCATCGAAATCGCTAGACGAGAATGTGATCTAATCAATCTTTGAAAACTCATCATCGAGACATCTGAAGGATCTCAAAAACTCTAGGGGGGATTTTTTCATCAAGTTTTTTTGCCCGCATCATCTTCACATACTTGCGTCCGTTCTCTTTAGCTAACTTTAAATAGCGCTTCGCATCGAGAAGGTATTCTTGACGATCAAGCATCCGCTTATGATAGAGATCACAGAGGTTGAGGTAAACCACGATCCTACCAGGATCACGCTTTTTCACACACTCTAAATACCTTTCAGCATCGTCTAACATCCCCGTTTGTTCAAAGACAAAGCCGATATCATTTTCGAGTGTAATCTTTTGGCGATTTTTCATTGCGCCACAGGAAGAAGCCATGGAGACCGGAAACTTTGATTTGGTGTCTCTTAGCTCTTCTGCAGCAGCTTGAGGGTTACCTTTGCGGTTTATTTGTAGCGACCGTTTGACCTGATAGCGCAACACATCAATGGTGAGTTGGTCTTTCCTTTTGACATCTTTAAGCTGCCACTGGTTCATCAACTCGCGTGCTAATGAAAGCACCCGGTCTCGCCTGTCTTTTGAAAAAGCTCCCTTTAGCTCTCTTTTAAGCTGATCTTCTCTCGATCGATTATTGAGGTTGACAAACTGCCCCTCCCGCCACTGCAAGCGCGTCGGATGAGTATCGAGCTCAGCCTGTCTCTCTGCCAGTAATGTGTCACATTCATCATTCGAACCACTACCACATGCAGCAATTTTAGTAATCGTTAAGACCTGTCCCTCGCTAGTGATTTTGATACCGCCCATACTATTGGCAGCGCAAATGGGATGCACAATGATTTTGTCGTCCGTCTTTTGATAGACTGAAGCATAAGTCGCAACCAATCCCGCCATGCAACAGTCTTCTTGAACATGGAGATAAAACTCCCCTTCCCTGTTTGAGAAAATCTTCTTGGCAGTGTTTTGCTTTATCAGCTTGTTTAACTGATCTAGAGATTGCGCTGGCTTGAAAACACCACAATCAGCTTTAGCTTGGCCAGTCAAAAAGAACACAAGAAAAGTCATTAGCATATTTTTTGACATGAAAGGCGTACTTTATTGGTGATTTTAGTTATCGTTACACAGCAAATTCTACCCGTTGGATATTTAATATTCGACATGTAAATACTGTCTAATATAACAAAAACCACCGGTCGTCATGGGTGGCCCATTCATACCCCCTGCCAACCAAAAGAACCCCACATTACTGTGGGGTCTATCAAATCAACGGAAAAGCCGGTGTCCCTCTCTTTTAATTCTATTCATGTTTTTTAGATTTGCTTGGCAAGCATCTTGATCGGCATTTTTGGCGTGACTGATCAGTTCCTGCGACTCGACCTTCAGCTCACTCATCAAATCGTCATATTTAACTTTTTGCGACTCTTTCTCCTCTCCTTCAGGCAGGTCCTCAATCGAGGATGGGTACTCGGAGGCTGCTCGGTCAACGTGAGAATCAATCTTTTCGGCTGTTTTGACTGTCTCTTCAGAAAAATCATTGGCTCTGACTAACCGTGACATCTTATTGACCTCTTTACCGAGGGCTCGCATGTTTTCACGATAAGTTAGTTCTTCTTGAGCAAAGAGGAGACCAGAAGTTCCAATACAGAAAAAAATAGTAAGCATTGTCATCATACGCATTGTCAAAATCCTCCTAAATATTGCTATCACAGGAAACCGAACCTTCGGATTCCTTCGTTTCTGGCGCACCAGATCGTATCCATTTTTCAACGTTCATGATGAGTTCACCTGAAGGCCGCAGACTAACTTGCTCAGGAGGCATCATGCCCGGCTCAGGAGTGGCACTGGCTGTGTACCAGATGCCGCTGTCTTCAGGCTCACAGGGGGTGAGAATAAAAAAGCCGTCGATCATTTCTTCATAAGAAGTAAGGTTTACGAAGTTACCGAAGTCTTCATGATCCTCACCGTGGCACTGAATACAAAAGGGAGTAATGTAGTGCTCTGCGAGATCTTTGTATGTTTTTATTTCAACTGGATTTGGATTTTCCCGGTCTTTTGTATCATCTTCCTGGTCACCTCTATCTTTCGGTGGTTTTCGCTTACCACCGCCATTTCGATCTCCACTATCAGTCTGGGGAACGCGCGACTGATCTAATGTCGTTGAATCGCTTTGTGAGTCTGGTGGATCAGTCGATCGATCGTCTGATAAGGACGAAATCCAGACACGAAGAAGATCTTTTTGATCTTGAGTGAGCTTATTTGAAGAAGGGGGCATAGAGTCGTTTTCCACCGATAACCATAAGCGACTTGCGTCAGGATTACCCGGAACAAGCAAACCGGCAGAAGCACTGTCTGTTGAAAGAAGCAAAGCTTCGTCGTCCAATCTCACCCCACCGAGAGCTCGGCCACTGTTATGACAACGGACACAGCTTGGCGTCAGTATTTGTTGACTAACAAAGAGAAAATCAACGTCTTCGGGAGCCTTTTCTTCCGCCTGATAATCAACGTATCTTGGGTCTAGGCAAGATGTCGCCAAGATTGAGCAGACAAGCAAAGTAATCGACCGTACTTTAGATTTAGGTTGCATAAGATGACCTTTAAACGCCAGGATGACTTGCTTTAATATTAAAGTAGATCAAATTTATAGACAATTAAAAACGTTCAAAACGTTCTTTTTCTTTTCGAAGTGACTTCGAACAAGTCGACTAAGTCAGCTTCTTCCGTAACGTTACTAGCCATTCTTCCGACATAAAGTTGAAGGATTGCGTCGAGCGAAGGCATCAATGAATCCACAAAAAAACAAAAATGATAATTTGTTTTTCACCAGTTATGGAACGACACTCCAGCTCTTTAAGGTTTTCATAGGGTTTAGGTTTTGAAGGTCATTTTAGTCATATCCACGTTATTATGCTTAAGCACGAGCGCCAAAGCCGATAGTATTTTTGGTGGTTATGTAGGATATGGCATGGGGAGCTTGCAAAGAAATAAAACAGGAGCCGTAACGGCTATACCCTTCCACCTCTTCGCTGGTTATGAATTTCACTCCTTTAACATAAGTGGTTACTTTCAACATGTCGATGTCACAATGAAGGAGAGCAAAGACAAATATGCTGGCATTTACTCTAACCTTGGCGTTGGTGTAGGTTTCTCACCAATCTTCAATAAAAGATGGCAACTGAGCTTTCATGTTCAAAAAGCTTTTTTCTCATCGATGACATTAGTTACTCAATCAGAGGGTGAAGTGAATGGCTTAAACTATAAAACCTCTAGTTTGATTAACCTCAAAGGCAATAATGCCCTGCAGATATTAGCAGGAGCCGAATGGTTGGGAATAGGGCGAAGTCATTTTTCGGGAGATGATAAGTTTTATTATGGTGTTCACTTGGCTTATTTATCAGAGACTTTTAGTTCCCAAACGACCAGGATCAAAACGAACAATTCCGAACTCGCTCCTGTATCTCCTGGAGAAGAAGAAGTTAGCTATTCATTCTCACTTATCAGTCTTTTAGTCTCTTTGAACTATCACCTCTAAAGATCGGCAGTTAAGTCGAGCGTCGATCCATTTTTAAAGGTGTAGGTCACAGTAATAGTTGATGCAATCGGATCACATGAATAGGACGCTTGGTATGCAACTTCATCGTAAGTCTCTTGACAACCAGCTATCGTGACATTAAGTGTACCAGCTATAGCTGGACTTAGAATATTCTTAACCCCACCTACAGCATCTTGCAGCTCGACAGCAGGATTAAGATAAATCTGCTTAGAAATAAGATTTGACTCATTACCATCTTTATCTTTGTACTGCGCAAAAATCGTTTTGTTTCCCGATGTGGCTGGCCACAAAGAAATCAGAAGACGTTCACCGTAATCGATCCATTTTCTGACGTTATCACCACCGACATCACCTGTGATTTTTATCTGCAATGGCTCTTCACTGCTTTCATGACTGAAAAAGACATCGATATCGATATCTTCAGTATCCGTCCAATAAAAGTAGTTCTGTACAAAGATACCTTGCGTGCCATAGCCATCATCAACAGTAAGCTCAATCTCTTCTTCCAGTAAGCAATACTGTCCTGCGATATCTTCAATACTGACATAAATCTTCTTCTGGCCAGAATTTGTTTTGACATTGATATTGACGAGATCGCCATCCGAGAATGGTGATCTAATCTGTGAGCTGATCACATCTCCTCGAACAGAATAATAGGTTTGATATGAATCGGTGGCATTAAGCTTTAGTTTTAAAAGACCGTCACTCCCTAAGGTTGTCGATTGAGCAATCGCCTGACAATTTTCTGCAGGGAGGCGTTTGTAAACAATTTGTGCTCTATCCTCTTCACTCTCACTGCCAAAGATGTTGCGGAACTTTGCCCTCACCA
>CAZBDM010000017.1:0-5812 GCA_964490675.1 uncultured Oligoflexales bacterium | reverse complement strand
CACCACTTTGATGCCCTCTTCTGAAGATAAAGTTAGCGGCACTTTGCTGGTCGTTTCTTCTATGGCGTACCAGTAACCTCCATCTTCTTCTTTTTTGCCAGCGCTAGAGACATCACCAGCCAACCAAATGTCACTAACATTTGACGATCTAATGTCAGATACATTTAAGACAGTCCGCGTGCTACTCGTACCTTCTTTAGAGAATGAGATTGACGGTGGCTCTGGAATTTTACTGTTATATTCCCAGCTCAAAATTTCAAAGATATAAGGCTGTCCATTTGATTTTACGATGTGAAAATTCAAATCATAAACAGCTTCTTTCTTAAAGTATAACTTTACATCGCGGGTCTCTAGGGGATACAGGACATCAAATTCTATGTCAGAGGTTAAACTATCTGCTTCAAGATAAAAGCTATAATCAGCTGAAACATCATTTTCCGTCGTAATTCGAAGGGTATTTTCTTTAAGAGCTGTGTACTCACGCGATAGGCTATAAGATACCCCCGATAGATCTTCCCCAGGAGACAATGGTGCTGCCCCACAGCCAAGACATAACATTAATATTGAGATGCTTATCAGCGCTTTCATATCATCACCCTAGCGTTTACAACCCAGATCGTAATCGGCAGAAACCACTGTAATGATTAAAATAAATTCAACCCTTGATGATCGACGGCTTCGTCAACAGTTCTGTTAAATTAGAAAAAAGCCTTCAAAATGATAGTGAAATAAAGCGCTAAAAGACCGATCCTAATTGGTCTGATCGATAACAGTCACATCAACGTTGAAATAGGTATAGGAAACCCCAGCTCTTAGAACGAGGAACATGTGGGCATTGCTAGTGTCACCAAGGCCGCCTGGCCCATCAAGAGTGACAGTTGTAAATCCTTCACTTAAAGGCCCTACTTCTTGATAGTCATCGGTACCGATTGTAACAGACGTTCCGTCTGTACTAAAGATACCATCTGCTTCATCAACGGTCAGAGTGTCGGCAGTCGCAAAACCGGTTTCTTTAACGAGTTTATAGTCGATTTCTGCCAAGCTTACCTGGCTACACAGGGTATTGTCGCCATTACTACCGTCATCTGTCATATCTTGAGGGGTAGTCGGTGCCGATGGGTCATCTGTACACTCAAGTTTAAACTGAAATTCAGGCGCACCAGTCACGTCATCGATACCTATGTATGTCGCTGCGACAACGTGAAACTGGGGAGCTTCTTGGCTTTCGACAGTGATACTATGACCATCACTGACATCGCTCTCTGAGAAAGTTTCAGAAACACCCTTGACGATTTCTGAAAAGTTGTAAACAACGGCATCGCCTGGATCGGTCGGATCGCTTAACTGGGAAATGACTGTGACTTTCAGATCGTTACCACCGCTACTGAAAACCGCCGTATCATCAACATCCCAAGTGGTAAAATCTGTTGATGGTGTGTAAGTAACACCATCGTGCTCGAATGAAACCAACTTAGCTTTACAGCCAGCATCGTCTTTGTACACTTCGATTTCATCAGTGACAGCATTGGTAGCTGGCGTTACAGTCGCCGTATAACCCGACAAACATGTAGAAGCCCCTCCAGGATCTCCTGACGGATCGTCGTCTAAAGTGATACTCCAGTTAGTCGCAGGGGTGCCGGCTAATTGAAAGATACCGTATTGGACACCGATGGGAATGGCGATTTTTTCACGATTGATGTTTTGTCCGCTATGACTGCCAGAAAAGGTCGAGCTTTTACTCTCGTCTTCATAGTCTTCTTGTTGGGGCTCAGGACCGCACGACGCTGCTAGAAGCATCGTACTAACAAAAATGACAAATCTTTTTAAAATGACATTCATTTTTTCTTACTCACCTTAAACCGATCAAAGACGGGCTTTGCTATACCCGTCTAGCAGTTGAGGATTAAGCAAATAAAAACCTCAATGCATCATTCCTCAACATCATAAAGAGGCTCTGTTTTTAGTCGTCGGGAGCGCTTGGAAAAACTTAAAAGTTTTTTTGCGTTTCTATCACAAGATGCTGGTTTTCATAAACAATTCTATCCGGTTTAACCACAGCTGACTACTATCCGCGATAGCCAGTCTGACGATTTTTGTTATTTTGGGAAGCTTTTAGCCGGAATCCGAAATTTTTTGAAAGCAGTCCTTCATATCAACGGATTCGAAGTTCGCACGAGCGAAAGGCGCAAGGAGGAGTGAAACCGCAGTGTACGCGCTGGTACATGAGGATTTCACGACGACGAAGCAACACATCAAACGTCTAGAGATTCGGATCAGGGTTTTAGCAAGTCAGTCTAAAGACCTTTTGCTTGAATATTTTCGACGATCGCAGCCGTCACTACGTTGCCATGGATATCGTAGACACAGACGCGGTAGGAATAGACATGACCTTGCGAAAGTCCAGAATCTTCATACCTCCAATTTGTGCTAAAATCTGTAATTCCAGAAGCAATCACTGTATCGCTACCATCTCCACAACTAGAACTTGGTGCTGTAATGCCAGAGACCCTTCTTACATCGACAGAATCATAGTGTGTGGTATCCGATGGAAAATCGATATCGATATCTATCGACCCGAGATTGGTCGCATGAGTCGTAACTGTAAAAGCGTCCAAATCACTGATGGTGATCTGAGCCACACAAGCAATACGGGCCTGACTATCACAAGTTTGGCTACCAGCGTCAAACCATGTCCCGGTTAGCGCAGTCACATCACCATAGCGAGCAGAGTTAGCGTTTGTCTTGTCACTCCAGTTCAGACAATGATTCGAGGTATCAGCCGTACCGTCACTGTTACTACCCGTCCAAATCATCGTATTGCTGACGATCGCTGAGCCACTTACATCGTAGTTAATCGATGCTGCCAAGTTGCCATCAAAGAGATCAGAAACACTGTTAGCGACCACTTCACCGTTGTTATTTTTAAAGTCGCCCCAGCTTTGTACGATTCTATTTTTTGCGTCAGTTGCATGCGTCGACGCTATGGCTTTCCAAGTAACATCATTTTTTAAAGATCCTGCCTCTGTCTGGCAAAGAGCATCTGCTGCTGCTAAGCCAGCATCTGCGCTACCAAAATCTCCTTGATAAGTAGAGGATGTAACAAAGATGACATGCTCTTTGACATCTGCTCGGGGAATATCAAAATATTCATCTCCCCCTACAGCGATAGGATCAATACGGAACATGATAACATCAGTTTCAGCGAGTGGATCACTTATCGTGGAGTCGATATAAACCTCGACCTCATTGTTACCTGGCTCGCCTGTTTCGTCAAAGATAGCCGTTTCGCCTTCTTGCCAATTGACAAATGGATCAGTTGTCGTCATGAAATAGTCGAGACCTTGATAGGTAAATTGCGTGAGCTTAGCAGTGCAGGAGTCGTCTTTATATGCCTCTATGCCGCCGTCATTAGCTTCTGTTACAGTCGCGCTGTAACCAGAAAGACAGCTCTCTAAAGAAAGTTGAAATGCCGTCACTCCGCTTATCAAAGAAAAACGCTCGCTGTCCCTTATAGAGATCGGAATGGTAAACGTTGATTGTCTGTCTGTCGAAGAAAAACCACCGGTTGCTGGAACAAAGTCACGACCGTATTTCGTGTCATGATCACTGCTCTCGTCTTGATTGGCAGAGCAACTGATCGTCAACATCGCGAGTAAAAACAAAACCGAAACCCACTCCCCCAGAGACCGACCTTCGAAGCCAGCTCCTTTACTGTGCATCTCATCTATGGCCTGTCGACACTTTTGTTTCACTCTAAAAAACTCCGCTTTCACAGCCAGTCTCTCAGAATCCCTCTGAGTCTCCGTTTTCAGAAAAAAGCGCACTTACGCCGTGAGAAGGTTGTCGGAGCCATACCTAAGTTCTTTAGGTGATATTTTTCTTCGGTCATTTCAAAATGTTTATGATTTTAGCAAACGCAATGACACATCGAAGCGAGCTCAAGGGGACAACAATGATAGAGAAAAAAGTAGAAGGATTGGAGGCGCCGACCGGATTTGAACCGGTGTACATGGATTTGCAATCCACTGCGTAGCCTCTCCGCCACAGCGCCATAAGTTTGCGAGAATTAAGGTTAAAGCATGATCTGGAAGGTTAAGCAAGCCAAAACTTAGCGAAGCCCTTTTTGACTGAGAAATTTTATTAGGGCACCAGGATCGTCTGAGATGATACCGTCAACGCCCATATCGACCACACGTTGCCAGTCTCTTTTATCGTTAACAGTCCATGGAATCACTTTAATACCTGCATTGCGCAGCTCATTGACTTCGGTTTCTGTGATCCAAAGATAATGCGGGCTTATGTATTCGGCATTGATCGCTCTCGCAACACTCACTAGGTCTGGAAGCATACCTCCGATGAGAGCCGAGACCCTGATATTGGGAAGTCTTTTTTTGATTTCTTTGAGGGTTCTGTGGTCAAAAGATTGAACAATAACACGTTGAGTCATTTGGTTACGCTCAATCGAAAGAGCGAGCAGTTGCGCAAACCTTCGAGGACTGGGCGTCAACTCAGGCTTACCGGGAACGATTTTCGTCTCGATATTAAAATGCACAGATTTCGCGGTTTTTAGCGGCGATGTTTTGACCATCTGGAAGACTTCGTCAAGGGTCGGGATTTTTTCATGACGACGAGCTTTTTGCTTGGGAAACTTTGGATGGACTAAAGTCCCACAATCAAATGTTTTGATATCTTTTAATGTCAAATCTCGAAAGGCGATGTTTTGAGGCACTCTTTTTCCGCGACTATCGAGGCAGATACTTGAATTGACGAACAAGTCATGTGAAACAACCAGAACATTATCTTTGGAAACAGCCAAATCAAGCTCTAAGACATCGACACCGACCCTCAGAGCTTCTTTAAAAGCGGCGATTGTGTTTTCAGGAAGCACTGCACCTGCACCCCTATGGCCATGTACTTCGACTCTTTTACTGCCTGCGGCATGAGCTGAACTTGCCCATACAGTAACCAAAGCAGCAACAAATAAGGCCTTCATTTTGGTCTCTCTTTAATATCTCTGAAACTTCCGAGGCCAGTTTACGATTTAGGTAAAAAAAGTCAATTAAGAAGAAGCGGCTAAGATTTTAACGTGAAGGATGAGGGCTTGTTCAATTACCAGCGATCACTGGTGCAATATCCATCGACCAAAGAATTGTCACAATTAGTATAATCAACAAAATAAAGACTTCTTTCATGACGACTCCTTTTCAAAATCTGCAAGGCACGCATGCCTCGTGTCTTTAAGAAGGATTTTGCAAATACTGTGACAATTAAAACTGGCCTGTGATTTTTGGAAGTCTCCTTCTTTTCTTCTCGCCAAGGGAAAAGAAACCAATTATTTCAGATCATTAAAAATTCCAACTGTTGCACCAAAATGAAACGGGTCCGTCAATCATTCATACCAAAGCTGCCTAAATCATTTACTCACTGTAATCTTTTTAGACAGAGCGCAGCCTCAATGCTGTTGCATTAAGGAAAGAGTCCCCTTGTCATTGCTGAGTTTCCTTCGTCTAAGTCCTCCCCATTTCAGCCAGTTTTCGGAAAAATCTCTGAGCTTACTTTTATTTTCCAAGGACTGATTTAAGGCAAGGGCATTGCGACGTTCGGTTTGTTTTCGAAGACAAAGACGAAAAGCACCTTTAAAAAATACTGTTAGGAAAATGATCCCAAATAGTAAGAGATTTAAATCTTAAAAAACAACTACTCTAAACCGATAAAAACCGAATAGTTACCTATCGGAATCTAAATAGTACAGCGCTGTTTTTTGTGGACATTGTCTCTTAAAATTTGGGGCTGATGTAAGGATGGTGAAGAA
>CAZBDM010000016.1:16536-20342 GCA_964490675.1 uncultured Oligoflexales bacterium | reverse complement strand
TAATCTCATTAAGCCAATTATAGCGACTGTAGCTTTGAGCCTTTTTAAAAACCTTAGTCAACTCGTTTTTAGAAAGTTTATGAACCTTTGAGACGGTCTCAATTAGGTTATTATCAAAACTGAGAAGAAGAGACTGACAAACAGAAGACTTCGCCGCCAGATAAAGTTTGCTACCTGCTGGAATGATTTCAAAGCGGTTAGCTGTAGACTTAAAGACTTTGCCATGCACGTCTAGCTGGCATTGACTCTGACAGATAGAAAAAAAGACTGTCGCCGTTTTAATGTTAAAGCTCTCTTCGAAGTTCTTAGCCGTCTTTAAATAAATCAGTCCGGCAGGCACATCTTTATTTGTGATGCGCTCAAAAATAAGCCTTTCCGTCTGCTGCTCAATATCCACCAAACACCCCGTAAAGTTTAAAGGCTGATTGTTAATATCGTATAGACGAGCTCAAAAGCCAAATCCAGAGCCTTTTTAGAACGTGACAAGTTTAACGTAATTTTTGCCAGTTTAGCGTTACCCAGTTAGCTATCAGTTGACTTAGTCTTATGCCAAGAAAAAAGAATCGAACTGATCTCTTACTAAAGGGAGTAACTCTATGAAAAAGCTTATATTATCCATTACTTTATTAAGTCTCGTAGCTCCTCTGCCCGCTTTAGGCGAGGGTATAATCGAAAAGTCGAAAGATCAAACCATCGACTTTTTTAACCGTCATGCTTGGGCTCCTCAATTGGGATCGCGTCACAATGTCTATTTTTCAAATCTTGGTCGCAACGGATCAATTTTAAATCGCGACATCGAAGTCGTCGCTTTCAGTCGCATGATCTACAGCAATATCTACGGAAGTGGAAACTTTGACAGAGCAAAGCTAGCCGCTGATTTTCTTGTCAGTCATATGCTAGACAAAAAGCACCTTTATTTTCTCCCTAAGATTTCGATTGATGAAAACGACCAGGTCGTAGACTTTGAGCGTAAAGGCACGATGTTTATCTTTCATCAAAGTTATCCGATTGGAGCTCTTTCTGCGCTTTTAGACGCTGGCTATGAGGAAGTCGCTGGCCTGCCTTTAGCTGGGCTTCTCGCAGAACTCTTTAAAAGCTTTGAACAGAGATTTAGAGGCTTTGAAGGGGCTTATCAATATTACTGGAACTTTGATCACAATGATAACCGCAACTGGGACGGTGTAGAACATATTTCTTATCAGTCGGTGATTTACCCGATTAGTTCATTTATGTTGATCCTCAGAAAAAATGCTTCTTCTGAGCTTAAAAAAATGCTCGATACAAGAATCGCTAGTCTTATTAATTTTGCCAACGATCGTATGATCGAGCGAGACGCTATGGGTCTCATTAAAGGTACACTTGCTGAGAGGTTTGTCAGGGATCCCGCCGATTCCTCTATTTGGATTGTTGATGAAGGATACGTCAGAAGTGAGTCCGGCCATGTCGCCCAGTTAAGCTGGCTTCTTTCAACACTTAGTAAAAACGACTCTCAAAATGAAAAGCCTGACTATTTATCTCTAGCAAAAAATCTGTTTGGAGCATTTTTAGAGCTTTCCCCTTTTGATCAAGACACAGCTCTCATCTTTAACAGTCTAGATCGCAAAACGGGAGAGATTATTGATTCACACTCTATGCAGTGGTGGGTGAGTCTTGAGGCGCTTATTGCTTTAGACCAGGCCCAAAAAGGCGCTTGGTATTCTGGATCTCAAAAAAATCAGCTTGTTTCGCGTCTTTATGAAGACCTCCTTGAAGCTTACAATCATTACTTTGTCGACCATGATTTAGGCGGAGAGTTTACCGAATACTATTATGACAAAGAGCAACGACTTGTTTTAGCTAATGATAAGAAAGGACACGCAGGAAAGTCTGCTTACCACGTCACAGAAGCTCATCTTTTTCTAATACAATAAATCTTGGAGACGTATATGAAATATCAACATTTAGGTAAAACAAGTCTGATCGTATCAAGACTCAGTCTTGGCACCATGACTTTTAGTGAATCAGAAAAGCTCTCCGCTGGCGGCACGTTCCGGCAAAATATCGCCGACTCGCTTGTTCATGAGGCTCTAGAGGCGGGCGTTAATCTATTTGACTGCGCTGATTGCTACCACAGAGGAGAGTCAGAAATCATGCTCGGCAGAGCGCTTGGGAAACAACGTCAGGATGTTATCTTAACCAGTAAGGTAGGCTTCAGACATGGCGACAGGCTCTTTGAAGCTGGATTATCAGCAAAAAACATCCTCCACTCAGTTGAGCAGAGCCTCAAAAGACTGAGTACGGATTATCTTGATATCCTATTTGCCCATATCCCGGATCCTTACACGAGCTTAGATGAAACACTGAGGGCATTTGAAGACATCGTGCGCCAAGGGAAAGCAAGGTATATAGGATTTTCAAACTTTCCCGCCTGGAAAGCTGCAAAGATGCTTTCCGCCCAATCTGAGAAAAACTATCAAACTTTTACTTGCGCTCAGCTTTACTACTCCCTTGTGGGAAGGGATCTCGACCATGAATATCTTTCCTTTTTAAAAGAGGAGTCGCTCGGTCTAATGGTATGGAGTCCGCTTGCAGGTGGTTATCTTAGTGGAAAATACAGCACGTTTAAGAGTTCAGAAAACGCCCGCAGAAAAACTCATGACTTTCCGCCGGTCGATCAACAAAAAGCTCAACCAATTATGAGTGGGCTCTTTGAGATCGCTGAAAAAAAGCGCGCAAGCCCCGCTCAAGTGGCCCTTTCTTGGCTCTTGGCCAAAGATTTCGTTTCTTCTGTAATCATTGGTGCAAAAACCACAGAGCAGCTTTCCGATAACCTCTCTTCTGTAGACTGTGAGCTCTCCAGCGAGGAAGTTTTAAGGCTTGATAAACTGTCTGAGATTGAGCCCATCTATCCAGGCTACATGTTACCTTTCGGTTACGATCAAAAGATCAAAAAATTCCTCTAAAAAAAGACCCGAAGTCTAAAGCTTCGGGTCTTTTAGTAACAGTCTTTTTTTAAGAGACACTAACTGAGAGCTTCTAAGTTTTTAATGAGACTTTCAAGCTGTCCTTTAAGGTTTAGCAATTGCGCCTTATTTTGCCCGACAATTTCTTCGGGAGCTCGTTCTACAAAGTTTTTATTTGAAAGCTTACCTTCAATTCCTTTGACTATCTTTGCAATCCGTTTAATTTCTGAGTCAAGCCGAATCTTCTCTTTATCGATATCAAGATAATCTCCAACTGGAACATAGGCTTCAAATCCTTTGCCGACTACCACCAAACAAGAGCTTGGTCTCTCGAGCGTTTCGGCCGCTTTAATCTCAGAGACTTTTGCCAATCTTTTTATCCAAGCCTGCGATCCTTCGATCAAATCAACTAGATCTTTGTCGGCTCTAATGTGGACGGGAACAGTTTCTTTCGGAGGCACCCCTGCTTGGCTTTTTACGGACCGAACTCCGCTAATAAGCTCCTGAATTTTATGCCATTTCTGTGACTCTTCGGGGAAAGAAAGAAGTTTTGATTTGTCAGGAAAAGAAGCCACCACGAGGCTTTCAGGTCTATCCCAACGCGGATGCTTCGGGAGTTTTGACCAGATTTCCTCACTGATAAAAGGCATCACAGGCGAGGCAAATCTCATAATTCCATCAAGAGCGAATATTAAAACCGACATCACTTGGTCGTAGTCTTTGTGAGAAGAATCATCGAGTACATCTTTAGATGTCTCAAGACCCCAGTCACAGAAGCTACGCCAGGCAAGATGGAATAGGTTTTCGACAGCTTCATTGATGTGGTAGGTCGAAAGATTAAGATCAATTTTTTCGGCTGCCACA
>CAZBDM010000016.1:15207-16526 GCA_964490675.1 uncultured Oligoflexales bacterium | reverse complement strand
GGAGATCAAGTTTAGACTCATCAAAATCTTTACACTGCTCTGAGTTCTGTTTTGAGAGAAGAAAACGAGCAGCGTTCCAGAGTTTATTTACAAATCGACTACCATTATCAAAATCGCTTGCTGCCATCTTAACACGGCCACCAATGGGAGCCAGAGACACGCACGTGTAACGAACCGCATCAGCACCGTATTTATCGGCAACCTCGAGAGGATCGATGCCATTTCCTAGAGTTTTTGAAAACTTTCTTCCCTGCTTGTCACAGATAATTGAATTGAAGTAGACATCTTTAAAGGGAAGCTCACCCCGGGTGTAGTGACCGACAATGACCATACGCGCCACCCAAAGGTAAATAATATCTGGACCAGTAACAAGCACATTTGACGGATAAAAATAATCTAGATCAGGGGTTTTTTCCGGCCAGCCAAAAGGGCTAATCGGCCAAAGCCAACTAGAAAACCAAGTATCAAGAACGTCTTCATCTTGACTGAGCTTTTGACTGCCGCAACTTTTACAAGTATCAGGGTCTTCCATGCCTGTCGTTACTTCTTCGCAGTCACCACAATACCAAATGGGAATTCTATGGCCCCACCAAAGCTGTCGGGAGATACACCAATCTTGGATATTTTCAAGCCAATGAAAATAGGTTTTTTTCCACGAATCAGGATAAAAGGAAAGATCGCCTTTTTTAGCTGAATCAATTGCCGGATCTACAAGCGGCTTCATAGAAACATACCACTGCTTGGAAAGCTTTGGCTCGATAGGGACCTTGCCTCTTTGTGAATAAGGAACAGTGTTTTTATATGATTTTTCTTCGTCAAATAAGCCGCGATCCTTAAGAGCTTTAACGACAGCTTTTCTCGCATCAAACCTTGCCATACCCCGAAAAGGCTCAGGCACAACTTCATTCATCGAAGCGTCATCGTTCATAATATTAATCATCGCAAGCTTATGCCGCTTACCGATTTCGAAGTCATTGGGATCGTGAGCGGGGGTGATTTTGACAGCTCCGGTACCGTATTCTGATTTGACGTAATCATCAGCGATAATCGGAACCTCTCGTTCAACAAATGGAACGATCACTTGCTTGCCGATGAGATGTTTATAGCGTTCATCTTGCGGGTGCACAGCTACAGCCGTGTCGCCAAACATTGTCTCTGGTCTTGTTGTTGCGACTGGAATGAAACTATCAGGATGTCCTTTTACCGGATAACGGTAAAACCACAAATGCCCCTGAGATTCGACCATTTCAACCTCATCATCTGAGATTGCTGTCAAAAGAGCCGGGTCCCAGTTGACAAGCCTTTCCCCACGGTAGATG